>JAFSWT010000069.1 GCA_017444395.1 Schwartzia sp. (in: firmicutes)
GATTCTCTGCCGGACGAAGGACGCCAAAAAGTTCCGGGGCCTTGACGACATCAACCGGCCGGAGGTCCGGGTGATGATCAATCCCGGCGGTACCAATGAGAAATTCGCCCACGCGAACCTCAAGCGGGCCAAGCTCATCGTCTTTGAGAAGAACGCCGAGATCCCGCGTCAGATCGCCGAGGGAAAAGCGGATATCATGATCACTGAGACGGTGGAGGCGGCGCAGTACATCCGCCTCGATAAAAGGCTGGCGGCGCCGCTGATGGACGCGCCCTTCACCCGCCATTCCTGCGGCATTCTCATGGCGAAAGGCGACCAGGAGCTTTTGAACTACATCAATTTCGTATTGGCCGAGCTGCGCATGGACGGCACGCTGGCCAAACTCGAAGCGAAGTATCTGAAATAAGGGAAGAGCAAAAACCCCGGCCCCTGTCCGCGCGGTATGACGCGGGCAAGGGCCGGGGTTTACTTTCGGATTCTTCTTTTTCGCTTCATTCGCCGGCCATCAGGGCGGCGGCGGTGTCATGTCGCGGGGCCTCGTCCAGCGCCGGAGCGGCATCATTGTCCGGAGCATCGTCAGCGCTGCCGGTCTCATCGAGGCCCATGCGCCGGCGCTCCTCCTCGGGCAGCACTGCCGCCAGCGAGGCGATGGCCACCTCAACCATTTCGTCTTCCGGAGGATTCGTGGTCAGCTTCTGGAGCCAGAGGCCCGGCTGGATGGCGATATGGGCCAGGGCACTTTCAGAGCGGCCCGCCAGGCGGATGAATTCGTAGGAGATGCCGGCCACCACCGGCATCAACAGGACGCGGCTCACGATGCGGGTCACGAGGTCCGGCCAGCCGAGGAAGGCGAAGACGAAGATGCTCACGACCATGACGATGAGCAGAAAGGCGGTGCCGCAGCGGGGATGAAGCCGGGAGAATGTCTGGACGTTTTCCACTGTCAGCGGGCCGCCGGCCTCGTAAGCGTGGATGGTCTTGTGCTCGGCGCCGTGGTACTGGAAGACGCGGTAGATGCCGCTCATGCGGGAGATGGCGGCGAGGTAGCCGAGGAAGATCAGCAGCCGCAGCCCCCCTTCCATGAGGTTCAGCATCATCGGGTCGGCGGTCAGCTGATGGAAGAATTTCCCGGCGGCGGTGGGGATGGCGACGAACAGGACCAGCGCCGCCAGAATCGCCACGGCCATCGTGCCGGCCAGTTCCCCGTCGGAAAGCTGCTCGTCTTCCTCGCCCGCCATCTGGGCGGAGTAGGAGAGGGATTTCAGCCCCAGCACCAGGGACTCGCCCAGCACCACCACGCCGCGCAGCAGCGGCTTCTTCAGGATGGGCCAGCGGTCGGCGATGGACTGGACTTCCTTCAGGCCAATGGCGATATGGCCGTTCGGCTCGCGGACCGCGGTCGCCACTTTGCCGGCGCCGCGCATCATCACGCCTTCGATGACCGCCTGGCCGCCCACCGTCAAGCACGATTTCTCCAAAGTGGTTCTCCTTCCCTCAACAGAAAACGGCCAACCGCTCGCGAAAGACAGCCCGCACGCATTTGCCAGCCCTCTTTCGCCAACGGATGACGTTTTTCCCCGGCAAAAAAGTAAACAGGCAGGGCACGCGGCCCTGCCCATCGTACGAAATTACTTCTTGTAACGCTGCTTGAAGCGCTCGATCCGGCCGCCTTTCGCCTGGCCGCGCTGACGGCCCGTGAAGAACGGATGGCACTTGGAGCAGACATCGACGCGGAGCTCTTTCTTCGTCGAGCCGGTGGTGAACGTGTTGCCGCAGCCGCAGGTCACCTTCGCCTCGAAGAACTCCGGATGGATTCCCTCTTTCATTCCTGACACCTCGCTTTTCCCCCGCACCGGGTAAGATACAAGCCCCGCCTTCGGGGGCTTGGTTTACCGGCGCCCGCTTGGGGGAACCGGTGCGCATGGAAACAGACGGCAACCCGTCCATTAACGAAAAACATTATAGCACATCTTTCCCCCGGCGCGCAAGAAAATTCTTGTCATGTCCGGCGGTACATGATAGAATCTAAAAGAATATGAGCAGACGTATATTTTGGAGGGAAATCTCTTTTCATGGAAAAACTGGTAATCAACGGCGGCAACGCGCTGCGCGGCCGGGTGAAGATCAGCGGCGCCAAGAACGCGGTGCTGCCGATCATCGCGGCGACGCTGCTGGGACAGGATACCCCGAGCCGCCTGGACGAAGTGCCGGCATTGGACGATGTGCACACCATCGCCGAGGTCATCGGCTCCCTCGGCGTGGACGCCCGTTTTGACCCGGAGGCGCATCAGTTCTTCGTGGACAGCGCCGGGATAAAATACTGCGAAGCGCCCTACGACCTGGTCCGGAAAATGCGGGCCTCGTTCCTCATCATGGGGCCTCTCCTGGCCCGTTGCGGCAAGGCCCGTATATCGTTACCCGGCGGCTGCGCCATCGGCACCCGGCCCATCGATTTGCATCTCAAAGGCTTTGAGGCGCTGGGGGCGGAGATCGAGATCGGCCACGGCTTCATCGACGCCAACGCCCCGCACGGACTCAAAGGAGCGCGCATCTACCTCGACTTCCCCAGCGTCGGGGCGACGGAGAACATTCTCATGGCGGCCTCCATGGCCGAGGGGCAGACGGTGTTGGAAAACCCGGCCCAGGAGCCGGAAATCATCGACCTCGCGAACTACCTCAACGTCATGGGGGCGAAGATCCGCGGCGCCGGCACGAACGTCCTCAAGATCGAGGGCGTGCCGAAGCTCAAAGGCGCCGCCTACACCGTCATCCCCGACCGCATCGAGGCCGGCACTTACATGGTGGCGGCGGCCATGACGCGGGGCGACGTCTATATCGAGAACGCCATCAGCGAACACCTGAAGCCGGTCATTGCCAAGCTGAAGGAAGCCGGCGTCATCATCGACGAGGACGTGGACGGCATCCGGGTCCGCTGCGACAAGGCGACGAAGGCCGTGGACATCAAGACGATGCCCTACCCCGGCTTCCCCACCGATATGCAGGCCCAGTTCATGGCCATGCTGGCGGTCTCCGAGGGGACCGGGTTGGTGACGGAAACCGTCTTTGAGAACCGCTTCATGCACGTGGACGAGCTCAAGCGCATGGGCGCCAGCATCAAGATCGACGGCCGTACCTCGGTGGTCGAGGGCGTTTCAAAGCTCACCGGCTGCCAGGTGAAAGCCACCGACCTTCGGGCTGGGGCGGCGATGGTGCTGGCCGGCCTCGTGGCCGAGGGCGAAACGCAGATCGGCTACATCCACCACATCGACCGGGGCTACGATCATCTGGTACCGAAACTGGTGCAACTCGGCGCTGACATCCGCCGGGTGGAGGAGTGAGGCCATGAAGAGAGACGAAGCCTCTACCGTTCTTCTGCTGGCGGCCGCGTCGCTGTGCCTCTACTGGCTTGCCAACTGGATGCTCCCGGTGACCGATCCGGTGGAATGCAACTACGTCCAGACCGCGAAAGAGATGCTGGAGTCCGGCGACTATTTCTCGCCGCGCATCTTTGGCAACTACTGGTACGACAAGCCCGGCTTCTTTTACTGGGAGCTCATTGCCGCTTTCAGGATTTTCGGCATAAACGACTTCGCGGCCCGGATGTTTCCCGGCCTCTTCGGCGTCGCCGGCGTGCTGATGACCTATTTCTTCGCCCGGCATCTCTACGACGTCCGGACCGCCTTCTTCTCGGCGGCGATTCTCGCCACCTCCTTTGGCTACTGGCTGATCTCGAAGACCATCATCACCGACCTCACGCTGTTCGTGTTCTTCAACGCGGTGCTGGTCTTCTTCTACCTCGCCTACACCGGGCGGAACAAGCGGCTCTACTACCTCTGCTACCTCTTCGCTGGGCTGGCGGTACTCACGAAAGGCCCCATCGGTATCCTGTTGCCGGGCCTCATCATCACCGTCTTCCTCTGCTTCACCCGGAACTTCAGCGAGATAAAGAACATGAAGCCCCTGGGCTTCCTGCTGTTCTTCGCCGTGGTGCTGGCCTGGTACGGGCCGATGACTTATCTCCACGGCCGCGATTTCATCGACAACTTCCTCGGCGTCCACAATGTGCTGCGGGCCACGGTGTCCGAGCATCCCATGTGGGACGTCTGGTGGTACTACTCGGTGCTGTTCTTCATCGCCTTCTGCCCCTGGTGCTTCACCCTGCCGATGGCCGTGCGCCACTATATCAAGCTCCGCCGCTGGCCGGAGATCGACGAGACGAAGCTCTTCCTGCTCGTCTGGGCGCTCGTCATCAATATCTTCTACCAGATGATGGCGACGAAATATTCTACTTACACCCTGCCGGCCCTCATGCCCATCGCCATCCTGGCGGCCCGGTTCCTGCTGGACCGGGAGATCCTGTTCCGCCGGGTGCTGGCGGTCTGGCTGGCGCTGCAGGTTCTCTTGACCTTCTTCGTCATGCTGCCCTTCGTCCGCTGGAAAGACTCCTGCTGGGAGACGGCGCAGGTACTGAGAGAACGCGTCCAGCCCGGCGACCTCGTCATCAACTGCGGCGACTACAAGGTCTCGATCCCCTATTACAGCGGCGTCACCATGGTTCAGGTGGAAAAGCCCGAGGTCATCGAGGAAAAGCGCCCCGACGGCAAGAGCTGGAACGCCAAGAACGTCATGCCCTTCATGTCCATCTACGAGATTCCCCGCGACCGTCGCGTCTATCTGGTGTTGAACAACCGCTACTATGACCAGGCGGACACGTTCTTCAACATGAGTGAATGGACCTTCCTCGGCGAATTCCCCCGCAATCGCCTCTACGTACGGGAAGCGAGCCGCTGACCGTTCATCTGGAATAATGGTGCATCAAAAAGCCCCTTGCCGATAATCCCGGCAAGGGGCTTTTTGCGTGGATTCTTTACCGATCCCGGGGCACCATGTCCTCGGCCCGCAAGGTGCCTGCCTTCGCCCGCTTGGCGAATTCGGCGGTGGCGGTGAAGAGGACGTCGCTGGAGCTGTTGAGGGCGGTCTCGCAGGAGTCCTGCAGCACGCCGATGATGAAGCCGACGCCGACGACCTGCATGGCGATGTCGTTGTCAATGCCGAAGGAGGCGCAGGCGACGGGAATCAGGAGCAGGGAGCCGCCGGCCACGCCGGACGCGCCGCAGGCGCCGACGGTGGAGATCAGCGACAGGAGCAGCGCCGTTGGCATATCGACGTTGATGCCCAGCGTGTGGGCTGCCGCCAGCGACAGCACCGAGATGGTGATGGCAGCGCCGGCCATGTTGATGGTGGCGCCGAGGGGGATGGAAATGGTGTAGGCGTCCCGGTCCAGTCCCAGCCGCTCGCAGAGGTTCAGGTTCACGGGAATATTGGCGGCAGAGCTGCGGGTGAAGAAGGCGTAGAGGCCGCTTTCCCGGAGCGTCGTCAGCACCAGCGGATAGGGGTTCTTGTGAAGCACCAGGAACACGATCAGCGGGTTCATGATGAGGGCGACGGCGAAGAAGGCGCCGAGCAGCACCGCCAGCAGACGGCCGTAGGTCAGGAGGGCGCCGAGGCCGCTCTCGCCGATGGCGCTGGCCACCAGGCCCATGATGCCGAAGGGGGCGAAGCCGATGACGAACTGGACCATTTTGGTGACGGCGTCGCTGAGATCCCGGAGCACGTCGCGGGTGGCGTCAGTGGCCGAGCGCAGCACGACGCCGGCCAGCACGGCCCAGGCCAGGATGCTGATGTAGTTGGCGGTAGACAGGGCGTGGATGGGATTATCGACGATGCCCAGGATGAGCTTCTGCAGGACTTCGGTGATGCCGTTGGGCGGCGATAGCTTGGCGTCGGAGACCTGGAGCTGGAGTGTTGTCGGGAACAGGAACGAGGCGGTGACACCTACCAGCGAAGCGCAGAAGGTGCCGATGACGTAGAGCCGGACCACCGATCCCATGGGGTTCTCGGTTTGCAGGTTCTTCTGGGCCATGGCGTTCATGACCAGGATGAAGACGAGCATCGGGGCGACGCCTTTCAGCGCCTTGACAAAGAGATCGCCGCAGATGGCGATGACGGGCACCAGACTGGGCATCGTGGTGGCAATGAGGATGCCGACGACGAGGCCGCAGGCGATGAGAGTGATGAGTGCGGTTTCCCGGTATTTCCGGGCCAGGGTACTGAGCACGGGAAAATCCTCCTTTTGTATAATGTATTCTTTTAGTATATCCCAAAAGGCTGGGGGGCGCAAGAGCGGACGGGGAAAGAACGGAACGGAAAGAATTCCCGCCAGCGTTTCCCTCGACGGCGTCGGGAAAAACCTATATAATGGAGGAAACGAAAGGACGGCAGGAGCCGTGGGGAGAGGAGAGAGGAAAACATGAAGCAGCTTCTGGTTATCGGGGCCGGGCCGGCGGGGGTGTCAGCGGCGCTCTACGCCCGGCGCGGCGGGCTGGCGGTCACGGTGGTGGCAAAGGACGGCGGGGCCCTCGAAAAAGCGGAGCACATCGAGAACTACTACGGTCTGGCGGAGCCTGTCACGGGGGCCGAACTCGCCCGGCGGGGCGTGGCCGGGGCGGAGCGGCTGGGCGTCGCCTTCGCCTGGGAGGAAATCGTAAGCCTGCGCCTGAATGACACCCTCACCGGCTTCATGGCCGCCACGAAGGAGCATACCTATGAGGCCGGGGCGGTGGTGCTGGCCACCGGGGCGGCCCGAAAGCGGCTGCCGGTGCCGGGATTGAAGGAGCTGGAGGGAAAGGGGGTCAGCTATTGCGCCGTCTGTGACGCCTTCTTCTATCGCGGGAAAGCAGTGGCGATCCTCGGCGCCGGCGAATACGCGCTCCATGAGGCGGCGGTGCTGGCGCCGCTGGCGGCGAAAGTAACGCTGCTGACCGACGGGGCGCCCGCGCCGGCGGGACTGCCGGCCGGCTGCGAGGCGCGGACGGAAAAAGTCGCCGCCATCGAGGGCGGGGGCCGGGTGGAAAGCGTGCGCTTCGCCGACGGCACAACGCTTCCCGTCAGCGGCGTCTTCGTGGCGCTGGGGACGGCGGGCAGCGACGCCTTTGCCCGGACTATGGGGGCGGTGCTGGAGGACGGGCGGCTGCGGGTGGACGCGGACCAGCAGACCAGC
>JAFSWT010000070.1 GCA_017444395.1 Schwartzia sp. (in: firmicutes)
ATGGGCATGGACGAGATGATCCTGCGCGAAGCGAGGGACGAGGATATCCGCGCGTACGCGGAGAACATCCGCGCTGCCAGCGCCAGTCTCTTGGGAATCGTCAACAATATCCTTGATTTCTCGAAAATCGAGGCGGGGAAGATGGAGATCCTCCCCGTCGAGTACGAGCTGAGTTCGATGCTGAACGACCTCGTGAACATGGTGCGGACGCGGGCGGAAAAGAAGGGGCTGACGCTACAGGTCGAGGCATCGCCGGAACTGCCGTCGCTGCTGTTCGGCGATGAGATCCGCATCAAGCAGGTGGCGACCAACCTCCTGACGAACGCGGTCAGGTACACGGAAACCGGCGGCGTGACATTGCGCGTTTCCTTTGAGAAAGCGGACTGCCACACGATACGCCTGTCCTTTGCCGTCGAGGACACCGGCATCGGCATCAGGCCCGGGGACCTCGGCAAGCTGTTCAACCCCTTCGAGCGCATCGAGGAGGCGCGCAACCGCACGATCGAGGGCACGGGGCTCGGCATGAACATCACGAAAAGGCTTCTGGAAATGATGGGCAGCCGCCTCGAGGTCGAGAGCGAATACGGCAAGGGCTCGGTCTTTTCCTTCACCGTCGGGCAGCGCGTAGTGAACTGGGAGCCCATCGGGGACTTCGAGCAGGCCTACCGGCACACGCTGGCGCATCACCACTCCTACCATGAGTGCTTTTCCGCGCCGGAGGCAAAGGTGCTGGTGGTGGACGATACCGAAATGAATCTGACCGTCATCCGGAATCTGCTCAAGACCACGAAGGTGCAGCTTGACGAGGCGGAGAGCGGCGCGGCCTGCCTGGCCCTGACGCGGGAAAAGAAATACGACCTGATCTTCCTCGACCACCGGATGCCGGGCATGGACGGCGTGGAAACGCTGGAGGCGCTACGGCAGCAGGCGGGCGGGCAAAATGAACAGACGCCCGTGATCTGCCTGACGGCCAACGCCATATCGGGGGCGCGGGAATGGTATCTGGGGCAGGGCTTCAACGATTACCTGATGAAGCCGGTCAGCGGCAGGCAGCTGGAAGCCATGCTGCTGAAATACCTTCCGCCCGAACGCGTCTCCCGGACGGACGATTGCATTTACAAAGCCGTCCGGGACGAATCGTTGCCCGCGTGGCTTTTGGCGATTTCCCATCTCGATACCCACCTGGGGCTGAAGAATTGCGGCTCAAACGAGGACTATCTGACGGCACTGCGTATTTTTCACGAATCCGCGCCGGATACGGCGAACGCCATCGAAGGATTTTTCCGGGCGAAGGATTGGGAAAACTACACGACGAAAGTGCACGCGCTGAAAAGCTCGGCGCGCATCGTCGGCGCCGCGGAGCTTTCGGAACGGGCGGAGCGGCTGGAAGATGCGGGGAACCGCCGTTACATCGAGGAAATCGAAAAGGACACGCCGATGCTGCTGGCGCTGTACCGTACCTGCAGCGAGGCCCTCGCGCCTCTCGACGTGCCCGCAAAGGAAGAGACGGCCAACCTGCCGGAAATCGACCGCGCCACGCTCCATGAGGCCTACGCGGCCATCGGCGAGATGGCGGCCTCCTTCGACTACGACGCGATCCAGTTCATCCTGGCGGATCTGGCCAAAAACCGCGTGCCGGAAGACGAAGCGGAGCGATACGCCCGCCTCGCCGCGGCGGCGAAAAAGCCCGACTGGGACACGCTGGAAAAGATATTGGCGGAACCATGAAAAAAGAGGGGGCGGATTGTGTGCCGTCCCCTCTTCGTCATTTCTGCATCTCGTGGAGCTGCTCGTATTTCCTTTTCTCGAAGAATTCCTCCAATGCCTTCAGGAGCGCCGCTTTGTCCACTGACTTCAGGAGGTAGCCGTCCGGCTTCAGCGCCAGCACCTTCATCACGCTTTCCCGGTCGCCCTTGCCCGTCAGGAAAATGACGGGCACCGAATCCACTTTCTGCTCACTGCGGATCATTTCCAGCACCTGCGGCCCGCTCGTCACGGGCATCTCATAATCGAGCAGGATGAGATCCGGCGTGTTGTCCGCCATATACATCAGCGCCTGGGCGCCCGACATGACAATGGTGACGCGGTACTTTTCCGAAAGCCATTCCCTGATGGTTTTCAGGAAGGCGTTGTCGTCGTCCACCAGAAGGATGCTTTTCTTGCGCGCCTTCTCGTCGGTGACATACGCCAGATGGTCCAGCTCGCCGATCAGTTTCTCGATGTTCAGCGGGCGCTCGAAGCTCGCCACGATCAACGCCGGGGGAATGATCTCCTCCACCGTCGCGATCTCCATCGGATTTCCCAGCAGGAGCAGGAGCTTTTCCTCCTCGGTGCAGAGGTCTTTCAGAAAAACGAGCAGCTCGGACGCGTTCGACACAAAATCACCGAGATAGAGCAGGAAAATATCGATTCCCTTGCGGCCGGCGTTCACCGCCTCGACGGTCGCGTCAACGGATACCACCGAATATCCGGCCTCTTCCAGTTTTTTCTCAAGGGCGTTGACCACGAAGGACATCCCGTTCCTGATCATCATCACTTTCTTTTCCACGTCCGATTCCCTCCCTTGTCCTTACCCTTAATGGTACAACATACCCACCAACAATGGCAAGCGAAAAATGAATCGCCGCGGCGTTCATTCTTTCGGCGGCGTCAGATTGCTGTGATACTCCACCCGCCCCGCCAGGATATCGTCATAGAGCTGCTGTTTCCAGTCGATGAAATCCACGGCCTCCTGCAGCCGCTTCATCTTTTCCCGCAGCTCGTCCTGCTTTTTCGCCAGCATCTCTTTTCGCACCGGGATTGACGACGGCCCTTCGAGGCAATAGGCGAGATACCGCTGCATCTCGGCGATGCTCATCTCGCAGTTCTTCAGGCAGGAAAGGCTCTTGATCCATTCCAGGTCGTGCTCGTCAAAGACGCGCCGGTTGTTCTTGTCCCGCTTCACGTTGGGCACCAGCCCCTGGTTGCAGTAGAATTTCAGCCCCTCATAGGTCATGCCGGTTTCCCGGCAGACCTGCCGCATCGTGTACATCAAAGCCCCTCCTCAAAAAACATTTGACCGGTAGATTCTACCGCATGGTATACTGTTAGAATAGCATATCATTTGCCCGATGGCAAGAAGGGAGATCTGCAAATGAACGATTGGAACGACGGTTATTTTACGGAATCCACCTACACCTATGGCTATTACCGGGAGCTCAATCCGGTTTTCCAGTCCTTTTGCCTGCTGGCGAAAGGGTATTGCCCGCCGAAGACGGACAGTGGCAGCGTGCATTGTGAGCTCGGCTTCGGGCAGGGCGTTTCCGCCGCCATCCACGCGGCGGCTTCCCCGGGGCAGTATTTTGGTACGGATTTCAATCCGGCGCACGCGGCCCACGCCAACACCCTGCGGGAGGCGGCGGGGATCAACGCCCGGTTTTTCGATGACAGCTTCGCCGAAATGTTGGAACGAAGCGACCTGCCGCAGTTTGATACCATCAGCCTGCACGGGATATGGTCCTGGATCAGCCGCGAGAACCAGCAGCATATCACCGAGTTCGCGCGGCGGTTCCTGAAGCCGGGCGGCGTTTTCTACAACAGCTACAACTGTATGCCCGGCTGGGCGGCGAAGGCCCCGCTGCGGGAGCTTTTCGTCCTCCATGACAAGTACGGCCAACCGGGCGCCACTGCCCAAAAACGCGTGGAAGAGGCCATGAAGTTCACGGAGGCGCTTTTGGCCGCGAAGCCGCTCTACGCGCAGCAAAATTCCGTTGTCACTCCCGCGTTTGAGGGCATCCGGAAACACGACCACCATTATCTGGCGCACGAATACTTCAACCGCGACTGGCATTGCATGTATTTCACCGAGATGCTGGAGGCGCTCTCCCCCGCCAAGCTGGAGTTTGCCTGCAGCGCGGCGCCGTTGAACGTGGTGGAAAACTATTGCCTGCCGCCGGCGGCGCTAGAGTACCTCGCCACGATCGAGAATCCCGTCATACGGGAGCAGGCGCGGGATTATTTCATCAACCAGCAGTTCCGCAAGGACATCTATGTGCGCGGGCTCAGGCCCCTGTCGGTGGCGGAACGGGTGAAGCGGATTCTGGATATGCGGTATGTGCTGTCGACGACAAAGGAAATCCCCCTGACGATCCCGGTCCCGGTCGGCAAAATCGCGGTGTCGGAGGAAGTGTACGGGCCGTTGCTTGCATATCTGCGGGAAAACAACGGCCAGGCGAAGAGCATAGCGGAGTTCACCCGGAAACACCGGAACATTCCGGCGGCCCAATTCGTCCAGGCGCTCATCGTTCTCGTGGAGAACGAGTGGGTAACGCCCTGCCAGTCAGAGGAAAACGAGAAGCGGGTCAAGAAGCAGTGCGATGCCCTCAACAACTACATCATAAACCGTTCCCTGCTGGCGGGAGATGTCGGCATACTGGCGAGCCCGGTGACCGGCGGCGGCGTCGGGCTGGGGCGGGTCGATCTGATGAGCCTGCTGTTTTACCGGCAGGGAAAGAAAACGGCGGCGGCCATCGCCGACGCGCTATGGGCGTTCCTTTCCTCCCGCGGCGAAAAAATGATATTCGAGCAGAAACAACTGGAAACGCCGGAGGAAAACATCGCCATGGCCAAAGAGCTGTCGCAGGATTTCATGGCGAAAACCCTGCCGCTGCTCCGGGCGCTGCAGGTCGTCTGACCCCCGGGGACGCCGGCGCATACTCTATCAGGCAATACGAATGACAGGCGAACATGACAAATCGCCTCAAAGGATACCCGTGGCGGTGATTCCTTTGAGGCGTTTTGTCGTTTGGAGGCGCGAAAGTCCCTGCGGAAACCGGGCCGGTCAACGCCGGTACCATCGGCGTTTTTTGTGACGGCAGGCAGGATTTTCGACCTCTTTTGTCGAAGAAATACCTGAGAAAATCCCATTGAAAAAACCATCGCCAAAGGAATGATTGGACATGAGAAGCAGAATGACCGACCTTTCCCCTCCGGCTTTCGCCCTGGCGAAGCGATGGCTGCCGGTCTTGCTGTGCCTGGTCGCGGCGCTGGCGGCGCTGGTCACCGCTCCCGCCCGGGCCGCGGCGGAGGATGGCAAAAAAGTGGTCCGCGTCGGCTGGTTCGAGTCGCGGCTTTGCACGACGGACCAGTTCGGCCGGCGGTCCGGCTACGCCTATGAATATCAGCAGAAAGTCGCCGCTTATACCGGCTGGACCTACGAATACGTGGACGGGAGCTGGACCGAGCTGCTGCAGATGCTGCAGCGGGGCGAAATCGATCTGTTGAGCGACGTTTCCTATACGGCGGACCGGGCAGAGCGAATGCTCTTCTCTTCCCTGCCCATGGGCGAGGAAGTGTATTACGCTTTTGTCACCGACGGCAATACGGAAATCCGGGCGGACGATTTCAGCACGCTGAACGGGAAAAAAGTGGGCGTGAACAAAGGCAGCGTTCAGGCGGTTTTTTTTGCCGACTGGGCAAAGAAGAACCAGGTTTCGGCCGACATCGTGGAGCTGACCGGGTCGGGAGCGGAGTCCCGGCAAATGCTGGAACGCGGCGAGCTCGACGTGTATGTGACCTATGATGCCCACCGTGACCATGGCCGGTACATCCCGATCTGCAAGGTCGGTTCCTCGACCATCCATTTCGCTGTCAGCAAGGCCCGCCCGGATTTGCTGCGGGAACTGGATTCCGCCATGAACCGGATCCAGGAGGAAAATCCCCACTATAACCAGCAGTTGTTTGAACGATACGTCCGGTCCCACGGCTTGAGCATGTTCCTCTCTCGCGACGAGCGGGACTGGCTCTCCCAACACGGGAACATCCGCGTGGGGTATCGCGACGATTACCATCCTTTCAGCGCGACGGACAAAAAGACCGGCAAACTCACCGGCGCCCTGAAAGAGTATCTGGACTTTGCCTCCCATTGCATCCAGAACGCCAGCCTCCATTTTGAGCCGGTGCCCTACGCTTCCGTGAGCGAGGCGCTGGAGGCCCTGCAGCGCGGGGAAATCGACTGTGTTTTCCCGGTCAATCTCAGCACCTATGACGGAGAACAAAGGGGCCTCCTGATAACCGCTCCGCCCATGCGCGCGGAAATGCGTGTCGTCGTGCGCAAGGACCGGCGGAACACCATCGACTTCAGCAGCGACCTCACCGTCAGCATATCCAGGGAAAACTTCAGTCACGAAACCTTTCTCAAAGACCATTTTCCCAACTGGAAGCCCATTTCTCCCGGCAGCTTCGAGGAAAACATGGCGGCCGTGGCCAGCCAGAAAGCGGATTGTATGCTGCTCACCAATTACCGGGCGGACAAATTCGCCGATCTGATTGAAAAAAACGAGCTGACCACCCTGAATATCGGGACGGATATGAGCCTGCCCTTCGCGGTAAAACGGGAGCAACGGCATCTGTATTCCCTCCTGAACAAGACCATCCGTCTCTGCCCCGGCAGCATCATCAATGCCGCGCTGGCCACCTATACCTATGAAGACAAGCCCGTCACCTTCATGGATTTCATCCATGACAATCTGGCCACGTTCGTGACCGGGATTTCCATCCTCACGACCGTTTTCCTGCTCCTGTTGCTCTGGAATATGAAGACGAAGAAAACATCGCTGGAGCGGCAGCGGTTGATTTCCGCCGCCGAAACCGATGAACTGTCCGGCCTGTTCAACCGGGGATTCTTTCCGGAATACGCCCGGCGGTTCCGCAAAGATCATCCCCAGTGGAGCATGGACGCCATCGTTCTGGACATCGAGCAGTTCCATCTCGTCAACGAATTGAACGGCAACGCCTTCGGCGACAACGTCCTGCATTCCCTGGGAGAAGAGATCCGGGCCTTCCTGAAAGAGACCGGCGGCATCGCCAGCCGGATCGAGGCGGACCGGTTCAATATTTACTGCCGGCAGCCGGATAGTTATCCGGCTTTGCTGGACCGTTTCCAGGAAACGCTGAACGCGCTGTCCCAAAACGTCAGCATCCGCCTGCGCATGGGGGTCATGCCCTGGCAGGAAGGGCTGGAGCCGGATCTGGCCTTTGAACGGGCCTCCTCGGCCTGCCGCATGGTGCGGGGCAAGAACAACCACCTCATGGTGTATGACGATACGATCCGGAGCCGGGAGAACTATCAGCAGCGCCTGCTGAACGACCTGCGCCGAGGCGTGGAAGAGCGGGAATTCAAGGTTTACTACCAGCCGAAGTTTTATGTCCAGACGGAGCCGCCCCGGCTGAACAGCGCCGAAGCGCTGGTCCGCTGGCAGCACCCGGAGCTGGGCCTTGTGCCGCCGAACGACTTCATTCCCCTGTTCGAGGGCAACGGCCAGATCACCGTCGTGGACAGGTATGTGTGGGCCGAAGCGGCCCGGCAGATTGCCGAATGGAAGCAGAAGTATGGCGTAGCCATCCCGGTTTCCGTCAATCTGTCCCGGGCGGAAGTATTCGACCCGCATCTGGAGGATATACTGGACGGGATCATCGCCGATAACGGTCTGGAACGGAGCCTGCTCAAACTGGAAGTGACGGAATCCGCCTGCACGGAAAACGCGGCCGACCTGCTGAGGATCATGACCCGGCTGCGGGAAAAAGGCTACGAGATTGAAATGGATGACTTCGGCTCCGGCTACTCGTCGCTGAATATGCTTTCCTCCATGCCGGTGGATATCCTGAAGATGGACCGGGGATTCATCCGGAACATCGAGCACAGCGAACAGGATTTCCGCCTGGTGGTGCTGATCCTGGATATTGCCAGGAATCTGAAGATGCCGGTCATCGCCGAAGGAGTGGAGACGGAAAAACAGCTTTCCCTCCTGAAAGGAGCCGGCTGCGATCTGGTGCAGGGCTATTATTTCTCCCGCCCCGTGCCGCCGGAAGAATTCGAGCGCTTCATCACACCGTGAAAAAGAGCCGGAGCCCATCGAATCATGGACTTCGGCTCTTTTTTTCGCTGGAAAAGCGGCGGCGTTCATTCTGTCGGCGGCTTCAAATCGCTGTGGTACTCCACCCGCCCTGCCAGGATATCGTCATAAAGCTGCTGCTTCCAGTCGATGAAATCCACGGCCTCCTGCAGCCGCTTCATCTTTTCCCGCAGCTCGTCCTGCTTTTTCGCCAGCATCTCTTTTGAGATTTTCCCCGGCCTGCCCCACGGCTTTGGCCTCGGCGAAGGGATGGTAGCCGAAGGCTGGATTGACCGGGCCGTCGCATTCTGGGAGCGACAGGCATCAAATTCAAAACCGTGATGGAATCCGCTGGGATAATTCAAAAAATGCTTGACCGGTAGCAACTGTCGAATGCTATAATCACTTTTGAATCATCCGGATTATATTGCCAGGAACGGAGGAAGCAGTATGAACAACCTTTCAAGACGCGATTTCATGAAGATGGCGGGCGCGGCGGCCATGGGCGCCGCGCTTTCCCCACTGAGTAACCTGGGGACGGCGGCGGCGCAGGCTCCGGTTATCGGTAGCACGGACGTGAGCGGGACGCAAAGCGCCGGTTCACGGGCGAAGGTGTATTTCACGAAGCACATTGACGCCAGGCACTTGATTCAACTGTATGACAAAATCAATGAAAGCATTTACGGCAAGGTTGCCATAAAACTGCACACAGGGGAAGCGCACGGCCCGAACATTTTGCCCCGCGACATGGTGCGCCAATTCCTGGAGCATATCCCGAACAGCACCATTGTCGAGACGAACACGATGTACAAGCGCAACCGTTACACGACGGAAGAGCACCGTGAGACGCTCAGGATCAATGGCTGGACATTCTCGCCGGTGGATATCATGGACGAGGAAGGCGGCGTCGATCTTCCTGTGCGCGGCGGGAAGCATCTGCCCTTCGTCACGATGGGCGGCCATATCGTGAATTACGATTCCATGGTGGTCCTGACGCACTTCAA
>JAFSWT010000071.1 GCA_017444395.1 Schwartzia sp. (in: firmicutes)
GCATAAAAAATTCACCGCCCTGGAAATCATGGCCCAGGCGGCGAAGCCCATTCACGGCTATTGCAGTGGCATCGGCACCGGCGGCACCCTCACCGGTATCGGCGAGGTGCTCAAGGCCCAGTACCCGGATATGGAGATTTGGGCGGTGGAGCCGGAGAACGCCGCCATCCTGGCGGGCGGCACCATCGGCACCCACATTCAGATGGGCATTGGCGACGGCATCATCCCCGCCATCCTGAACCGGGAAATCTACGATGAGATATACGTGGTCACCGATTCCGAGGCGCTGGAAATCGCCCGCCGCCTGGCCAAGGAAGAAGGGCTCATGTGCGGTATCTCCAGCGGCACCAACGTGGCCGCCGCCTTAAAGCTGGCAAAAAAGTTAGGCCCCGGTAAAACGGTGGTCACCGTGCTGCCCGATACGGCGGAAAGGTACTATTCCACGCAGCTTTTCGGGGAGTAAAGAGCAGCGTTCAGATTCAATATCAGACGGTCATCATTTAGGCGGCGGGGATTGCTCCCCGCCGCCTAAATGCGTTTATGATGATAGCTTCTTGCAGGTATGATCTTCAAACATCAGGCAGCCATCGCCAAATTTCAGTTTCAGCATACCGCTCTTCCGGCCGAATTCATTTTCCCCGATGGGATAGAGCCGGAAGGAGAATTCACCGTATTCCTCGCTGACCGCATCGGCGTAAAGCTCCCCGTCCTTCATAAAGACCCGGTCGATGAAGAAATCCTCATCTTCGGGACGTTCGTATTTTCCGCAGAAGCTTTCCCACTTCGACTTATCCGGGTCCCTGACTGCGATTTCCTCAATGGTCCGGATGGGCTCGGGTTTTTTGTCCGCCGCGATAGCTCGCAGGCCGTTCCATGCACCCAAGCCGGCTCTGTAATCCCATGCATCGCGGTTGAAGAGCATAACGAGCACCCGATCCGCGTCAATGAAGCGCTCAAACCAGGTGCTGACGCCCGGCATGCCGCCGCTGTGGCTGACGACGAGACCGAGCTTCTCATCCCTGCCGGTTGCCCAGCCGAAGCCGTAGCCCAGCCCCTCGTCCTCGTCATAAACGGCGTTCTCGCCGTTGTTCAGCTTTCCGGGGGTGTACATCATCTTCTGCTCCTCAAGGGTGAGCACCCTGCCTTCGCGCAGGGCTCGATCCCATTTCAGCATGTCGAAGATGTTCGTGTACACATAGTCGTCGCCATTCAGGCCGTCAAAGGCGGTCACTTCGCTGACCTTGGCGGCGTCTACGTCGGCAGCGTATTTGCCATTTTCAATGACCGACGCGCGGGCGTAATTCTCAAAGGGCACGCCGTCCCTGCGGATATGGCAGCAGCGGGTGGCGGTCATTCCGGCGGGCTCAAAGAGATTCTTTTGCAGGAATTCTTCATAGGGAACGCCGGAAAGACGCTCCACCAGCAGCGCCAGCAGGTTGTAGCCGGTGTTGGAGTAATGCAGGCCTTCGCCGGGGGCGAAGTACGGCTTCGCTTTGGTTTCCCGGAGAAAGCGCAGGATCTCGTCGTTGCCGGGGACCCGCTTTTCTTCCTTCCAGATGTTGATGAACCAGTCCGCGTCGTCAAAGTAATCGGGCACGCCGCCGGTGTGGGTGAGCAGGTGA
>JAFSWT010000072.1 GCA_017444395.1 Schwartzia sp. (in: firmicutes)
CGCATGATCTGTTCCTCTGTCCAACCGCTGGCAATCTTGATGGTTGCCAAGTCCTTCCCTGCCTGCCAGAGTCTCCTGATGACCTCTATCGTCTTTTGCTCCATGCCCTTCTCAAAAATCCCTTCGCTCAGATTGCACATGGTATTCATCTCCTCTTCCATGTCCGATGTCACGTCGATATCATATTTGCTTTGCAACAGCTTCTTCTTCTCCGCCGCCGATTTCCTTGTCTCCGTGAACAGGAGCTGCAGCAGCGCCAGCATCCGGTTTCGCACCGGGCCGTTTGCCAGGTACACCATTACGATGTTTACGAGGTCGTAGTTTTCCCTCGGTTCCCGGTACTTCCCGAAGACCGGATGCTCCGTCAGGTGGTAATGGTTGATGATGCTCTTTTCCACCGGCGATTCCATGCAGATCCATATCGTATAGACCTTCCTGACGCCGTTGTAGTCCTTGCCGCTGAACTCCGACTCCTTCTGCGACGAGATCAGGCGGCAGGCGTAGTACACCGACCGTTTCATCAGGATGTATTTCAGCTTCTTGCGGGAGAATGTCTTTTGCGCTTCCACATTGACGATCAGTTGGATGCGCTCCCCGGTCACCGGGGCGACGGCGTGGAACAGGATGTCGAAGGTAACCCAGCCCTCGGTGGGGCTGCCGTCTTCGTTGCGGAGCCCTTTGAGCTTTTGGCCGACGGCGTTCGTCTTGTCGGGGTTCACGGGAACGGCGCTGACCTGTACCTCGCCTTCAATGTACTTTTCCGCGATGTCGGAGAGAGTCGCCTGCCTGAACTCCGGCACGGTGCCTTTCAGGATATACGCCATCACGGACCGTTTCGAGAGCAGCCGTTTGGCGGACTGGTCATACTCCGGGTTGCTGTATCCCAGCAGCTTGTCTTCGGGCGTTTCGCGCATCACAATTCCACCTTTCATGGCTGTTTTCCCAAAACCACTCCTTCACGGGGCTTCCCTTTCCCCGGGTGGATTCCCTGTATAATTGTATATTCGACACGCTCCCCCAAAATCCTGCCAGAAAACAAAAGGCAGAAAGCGCGCGGTCTTTCTGCCTTTGGGCCGGTGCGGCAGGAAAGTCATGCCGCCAATACCGGTCCGATTGTTTGCGGTTCCGGATGCTTCAGGGAAAACGCCGCTTTGTTTTTTACCCCATCGGGCAAGCGCTGCATATCCGTCCCGGGCAGGGGCGGCAATAGTCTTTCAGTCGGCAGGCGGCGCAGGGTTCGTGGCGCGGCGTATCCTTGCGGAGCACCGGCATCGCTTTTGCTTTCTCCCAGTAGGCGCCGAGCGTCGCCGGGCCGTCCTCCGCCGGGAGGAACAGGAACGGGGCGAATCGTCCGTCTGCCCGGAGCGCCATGATCGAGCGTCCCGCTATGCAGCCTTTTTCCTGCCCGGTGTTGAAATTATTCTCCGGCGTGATTTTCTCGCCCAGCACGGCCAGCAGCTCCGAGAAGCAGGAATCCCCCACCGTCATCATATACGGTTCGTCTTCTTCACGGTCCCGCATACGATGCTTCCAGACGGTTTCCGCCAGCGCGTTGAGGTCCTCCCGTGAAAAGCGGCCATCGGACGCCTCATGTTCCGCGGGCCGGTGGGTGATGATGAATTCCTTCACCCCCAGTGACTCGGTCATCGCCAGCAGGGCGGGGAGCCGGTTCTCTTCCCCGGCGACGAACGGCCACACCGCGTGAAGGAACGGCCCTTTCTCCGAATCGTCCCCGCCATCGCGCAGCATTTCCAGCGTCCGTTTCGCCTCCGCGCCGTCCCCGCGAACCTCGATGAACAGGTCCGCCGGCTGCTCTTTGAGGACGCGCTTCAGCCACTCGCGGGACACGGGACGGCGGAGCACGACCTCCGTTTCCATCGACGCGTCGCGGCAGGCGGCCAGGAGGCGCCCGATGGCCTCATAGTCCTCGCCGCCGTAAAATCGCACTTTGGTCAAATGCTCGGCGGCACATTCGGCGACGTGGGCCAGCGCGTCGTCCACCGCCATACGCCCCGACGCGCCCGCCAGCTCCATATCGAGGCGCAGTGGCCGTTCATAGTAAGGAAAGAACCAATGGACGAACTTCGGCGACGCCTGCAGATAGGCTTTCGCCTCGTAAATGCGCCCGCAGAGGTAATTCAGCTTGAAATAGACGAACCAGGTCTGGATGGGTGGATTGGCGTCGGGGGCAAAATGGATCCACCGCCGCACGCCCGCGGCCTTCGAGGGCAGCGCCAGTCCCCTCGCCTCCAGGAGGTCGATGGCATGCCCGGCGTCGGCGGGATTCTTGCCTTCCCAATACGTTTCCAGTCCGATTTTTTCCCCGACATGATCCTCCCACACGTCGAGGGCCAGCGCGAAGTGGAACTCCTTTTCCCAGGGGGCGAAAGCCGCCATCAGCGCTGTCGTGTCGCCCGGCCATTCGAAATCGACCAGATTGTCCGCCAGCATCCGGAGCGACGGGTAGCTGAGCACGAGGCGCAGCCCCGCCTCCGCCCCCCGGCTCGTCATGACGCCCACCTGCTTGACGATGACCTCGCCGGGCATCGCCGCGAAAATCCGTTCCAGCATCGGGCGGAGCCGCCGCGCCGTTTCCTCGCCCGCGTACAGCGGCAGCGTCTGGTTGAGGAACGTCTCGTCGTAGCGCGTATTGCCGTCGCCGAGGCTGGCGAAATAGCAGGCCTCGATGGGGCCGCCGCCGGCAAACTCGGCATAGTCGATCTCGACCCATTCGCCACTGATCAGCGGAACGCCTTTCACCTCGCGGTTCAGGATATAGTCCACATAACGGGCCTCATCGCCAAGCCGGACCTCCAGCCCTTCCATGTTGCAGTCCGTATCGCCGAACTGCGCCTCCACGTTTTTCAGCGCCTCCATGCAGGCCTCGTCCATGAGCTCCGGCAACGGGTGCCGCCGGAGATGGGCGAGAAATTCTTTCGCTTTCAGTGTTTCCCTGGGATGCCGTCCCGTCATATCCGTCAGTCCTTTCTGCGATCCGCATCTGCAAAACAAGGCTTCCGGGATTTCCGGAAGCCTTGTTTGTGTCTTGCCATACCCCTGTTTTTCCTTCCTTACAGGTTACAGCATTCTGCCCGGCCAAACCACCCCTCAGGTTCCGGGCTGGTTTATGTCCCTTTACTCATATAATACGATTCAGAATCGAAAAAAGCGACAGGGCTGGGGAAAAAACTCCAATAAAACTTTACCGGGCGGCGGCCAGCGCGTCGTACCACTTATTCATGACCTTGCTGGCCTTGGTGACGCCGTCGTCGAAGCGGATCTGGTAGAGGATTTCGTAGCCGTCGTCGTGGACTTCGCGGACGTAGTTGTCCCCCAGATTGAAGAAGTCGAAGCGGATCTTCTCGTCGGGGAAGTTCAGTACCACATACTGCCCGTCCGGCGTCAGCTCCTTGTCCACCATGTTGTAGGTCGCGTTCTGGATCAGCCGCTCCACGAAGTACGCCGCCTCCACTTCGGAGGAGGGGGACAGGGGGCCGTACTGGTTCGTGCTGACCGTGTAGTTCACGCCCCGTTCATAGGCGGCGCGGGCGAGGTACATGCTGACGCTGCTGTTGTCGTAGCGGATGCCGTTCAGCTGGTTGTTCTCGATGAATCCCACCCGCACATCGGTATGGGCCCATTCGTTCAGGTCCGACCAGATTTTCTGGTCGCGGTGCATGGTCTCGGTATCCTGGCGGACGAAGCGCACATCCGTCGGATGATAGAAGATGTAATAGCGGCCGTCTTTGTCCCGGGCGAAGACATCGGCGCCGGACATGTCGCCGCAGAGCAGCTCATGGAGGCGCGCTTCATTGACGCGGCCGATGGTGAAGAGCCAGCCCGGGCCGTCGTCACGCTGTTTCTGAATCCAGGAATCCACCACCGATTTCGCCTCGGTCACGGAGAAGAGCCGGCCCTGGGCGTCGTCCTTGAAGACCTTGGTGTAGAGCAGTTCGTCATAGTAGCCGGGCACCACCAGCGTCATGCCCTCGTTCTCATAGGGAACCATCGCCTCGCAGACGGCGCTGCCGAGGACCGGCACCGGGGAAAACGACGGGGAAACCGCCGCCAGAGCCGCGGCCAACGCCGCCGTGAAGATTGTCTTTTTTGTTTTCATGATTTTCTGCCTCCTCATTTGAGTTTGTAGGTTTTGGGGGGGGAATAATCGCATTCAGATCTTCCACTTCGCCGCTGTTTCCGGCGAGAGGTTTTTCAGGAAATCCATGACCACTACGCAGTCCGGGCGCACTTTTTGCATCACGAACCGCACGTCGTCCGTGGGGATCGCGACGCAGCCGCCGGTGTAGGGGTGTTCCGGGCCGAGGCAGTGCAGGAAAAAGGCGGAGCCGGCGCCGGGAACACCTTCTTCGTTGTAGCTGATGTTCATCGCGTAGGTGTAATGCGGGTCAATCTCTATGAGATGCTCGCTCACCTCGATATCGAGGCCGGGCACGTCGCGGATGTCAACCATCTGGTTGTACCTCATGCCGGGGCGATCGTCGCTCGACCAGTAGAGGTTCTCGTTCACCTGGGTATAGGGAATGGCGCAGCCGGGGTCCGGCGCGATGCCGAAGGCCGCGTTGAAGCGGTACGTTCCCATCGGCGTCCGGCAAACGCGCTCGCTCGCCTGCCCCATGCCGTCCTTGCCGATGAAGCCCGGCGTCGTCATCACTACGTACCAGTTCCCGTCGCAGGCCAGTTACGTCGTCCAAATTTTTACCTCACGGCCGCTGGCTCCCCCCCGTGACAGTCCACTGGACTGTCACGCCCATCCCGGAGGGGGGCAAGCAGAGCCTCCTCTTTACACTTTGCATAAACCTTCGGGCTTTTGCTCTATTGAAAAAGTTGGCTCTGCTTGCCTCCCAGAGAGGGAGGTGGCGAGCTTGCGAGCCGGAAGGAGACCACGCACCTTCGCTTTACACGAACCTACAGCTCTGACGCCCTCCCCCCTGCTCGCTTCGCTCGCTGTCCCCCCTCTGTGAGGGGGGCAAGCAGAGCCTCCCCTTTACACTTTGCGTAGACTATTAGATTTCACACAAACCATCGGAATTGCATTGTGCAACCCGTCAGATTCCGTAGCCCATTCGCCTCAGATTTTCCACTTTTCAGCCGTTTCCGGCGACAGGTTCTTCAGGTAGTCGATGACGATGACGCAGTCCGGGTTGACCGCTTGCATCACCAGGCGCATATCCGCTACCGGGATCGCGACGCAGCCGCCCGTGTAGGGCTTGTACGGGCCGAAGCAGTGCAGGAAGATGGCGGAGCCGAGGCCCGGAGTGCCGTTCTCGTTGTAGCTGATGTTCATAGCGTAAGTATAGTGCGGATTGTAGTCCACGATATGCTCGCTCTCGTTGGTGTCGAGGCCGGGCAGTTCGCGGATGTCCACCATCTGGTTATACTTCATGCCGGGGCGCGTGTCGCCCGACCAGTAGATGTTTTCATCCACCTGCTTATAGGGAATGGCGCAGCCGGGGTCCGGCGCGATGCCGAAGGCCTCGGTGAAGCGGAACGTCCCGACCGGCGTTTTCGCGTCGCCCTCTTTCGTCTTTTCCAGCCCTTCCTTGCCGAGGAAGCCCGGCGTCGTCATCACCACGTACCAGTTCCCGTCCTTGTCCTTTTCGTGCAGGGACACCCATGCGGTGGTCTTGCCGACGCCCGCGACGACGAAGAGCTGCTTCGCCGTCTTCGCCTGCGGCAATTTCGTCACCCAGTCCGGCGAAGCCTCCTGCTTCGCGGCGCTGACGACGCTGAAGGACGCCAGGACCAATACCGCCCACAATACCGCAAATACCTTTTTCATGTTCATTGTCATTCCTCCCGTGAATTTTGTTGACTGTTAGCGGCCATGTCGATGAGCGGCTCGATGCAGAGGAAAAACATGACCGTCCCGGCCGGCACGCCGATGGCGGAAAAGACGGAGCCCATGCAGATCAACCCTGCCCCCGGCACCGGCAGCATCGTGTAGGCGAATATGAACGCGTAAACGATCAGGCACAGCGCGAGATCAACGGTGAACGGTTTGTCGAACACCCGGGCCATCATGATCGCGGGAAGCGCCAGATAGGCGCAGGAGCCCGCCTGATGGAGCTGGATCCCCACCGGCAGGGCGAAAGAAGCGAGGCTCGGCGCTATGCCGAGGCGTTTCGTGGCAAAGGCAAGGGTCTGGGGCAGGGCCGCGTTCGAGCTGTTGATGGCCAGCGGAATCGGCGAGAAAGCCAGTATCTTCCGGAAATAGACCATCGGCGACAGCTTCCCGAAAACCGCCAGGACCGCCGCGAACAGAACGAAGCCCAGCGGGATGCAGGCATAGCAGCCGAAGAGAACCTTGCCCAGCACGACGAGGACTTCCGGGCCGGTGTGAAACGCCAGCTTCATCATGGAAAGGAACACGATCAGCGGCACGAAACGGACGAGCATGGACCGGGTCCTTTTCGTGCGCGTTCTTCTCTTTTATCAACATCGTCGCGTCTTCAAATATCATGCCGGTCAAAGCCTGCACGTCCTCCGGGTACCCGTTGGCTTCCAGCACGCGCCCGGCCTCTTTGGAGATGGCCACGGCGTTTTCCCCGGTTGCCGGGAAGTCATAGATATAGGTATTCTTTTCCTGTTCCCGGCCGATGAGGAAGGGCATGTTTTCCCGGCCGTACCGCACAGTCGCCAGCAGGGCGCAAAGCAGCGCGGAAACCACCGGCGCCAGGGAAAGGCCGGTCCAGAGGCCCGAGGGCGCTTTCATCAGCCATACCGCCAGAAACACCATGCCCAGCGGGCAGATCAGTTCCTTGCAGGCGCAGATGGCAAGCGCCATCTTCTTTTCGCCCATCAGGGAATAGTAGCCGAAAAAGAACGCCAGCACCGCCTGTCCGAAGAACGTCGCGCCCACGAGGCGCACGGCTTCGACGCATTGGGCATAAGCGGCGTCCCCTTGCTCTATGCCGAAGACATTGGCGAGGAACGGGGCAAAGACAACGGTCAGGACGGAAAGCCCGAGGCCCATGAGCACCAAATCGCGCAGAACGACCTGCATCAGGAGCCGTATGGACTTGTAATTCTTTTCGCCGAGCAGGGTGCTGATGATGGGGCGCACCGTCATGGCCAGCGCCAGGAAGAGGACGGAGGACGCCATCATTTTTTCCGCCATCGTAAGGGCTACCATGGATGATTCGCCGAACCGGAGGACGGTAAAGATATTGAGGACGATCGTGGCCAGGGCCGCCAATGCGTACATGATGGCTTTTACGACACCGTTTTTCAGGATGGCCCCGCAATCCCGGAAATCCCAATGCCAGACGAAGCGAATCGTATGACGGGGACGGGTAAGCCAGCTGCTGCTGGCTATCGCCGCCAAAAGCTGGCACAGGGCGCTGGCCAGCGCGATGCCCCATACGCCCCAGCGGAGGGAGAAGACAACGGAGAGGACGACGTTGGCGACAATCTTCGTCACATTGACGGCCGCGGACAATTTCTCGCCGCCGTCGGCCGCGACGATGTTGTCGAACAGGCTGGCGAAGGGCTGCAGCAGGATCATGAACAGGATGACATTGTAATAATCGCGCACATCCCGCGCCATGGCGGGGGAAATCCCCAGCAACCCGATGTAGCTATCCCGCACCAGGAACATGCCGAGGGCCATGAGGACCCCGGCGGCCAGCGCCATCAGGACGCCCTGGCTGAAAAAGGCATGGGCGCGGTCCTTGTCAAACCGGCCGATGTTACGGGTGTAATTCTGGAGCGCCCCGGAGCTGATCACCGAGGCCACGAATGTCGCCGCCGAGAGCAGCGGCGCCACCAATCCGACGGCCGCCATGGCCTCATTGCTCACCAGGTTGCCCGCGATCAGCGTGTCCGTGAGGGAAACGATGTACGTCACGGCTTCCACGACAAGCACGGCCCGCAGGATTGAGCGGTATTTCTGTATGAGAAAGACGGGTTTCGTCTGTTCCATATACATAGGTGTACTAAAACTCCTTCAACAAACCACGGCCCGGGGCAAACCGGCGGTATGACGCCGCACGGCTGTCCGTTTCGCCCGTGGTTTTTGGGATGCGTATAAGAAGAAAGGATGCTGCAAATCGCTTCGCGAGCCGCTGCGTCTGCCGGCAAAGCAATCAGATCTTCAGGATATTCTCCAGGATCATGAAATACATCAAGAACTCGATTTCATGATACTTCTCGTACTTCTCTTCCGGAGCGACCGATTTCAGTGCTTCCTCGCCCAGCCACCTGGGGCAGGTAACCCACTCGCCGTTGTCATAGCGGTACTGTACCAGCGTGCCCGGTTTCGTTTCTTTCCTGAACTCGATGACTTTCTCCGTGGAGCCTTTGTTGTCCATGACAATCGCCGTGGCCTTGACATTCAGCAACTCATCCGTATTGGCGAGTACTTCGATGGTGTTTTGATCAAGGCAGGTCGAGATGCCCAGGTGATTCGTCCCCGCAAAGCGGAGATTCTGCTTCGCGGCGGAGGCCACGCTGAAAACGCAGAGCGCCATCATGCAGATCAAAAGCGCCGAGATTATTTTTTTGCTCATAGAATCATTCCTCCCGGTTTTTCTACTATTGGCACGCAGAAAACAGGGCGAAGCGATTTGCAGCATCCTTTCTTTCTTGTCATCATCTCCAGTATCAACCCAGGAATCGTATTCCCAGCATCGTGATGTCGTCGGACTGCTCGGCGCCGGCGGCGTGGCTGTCCACGTCGGCGCGGACGGCCGCGAGGATGTCTTTTACGCCGGCGGCGGGCGTTCCCACGCGGTTCAGCGTTTCCCGCAGCCGTTCCTCGGTGTAGAGGCGCTTTTCTGCGTCCATGGCCTCGGTGACGCCGTCGGTATAGAAGTACAGCGTATCCCCCGGCCGCAGTGTCAGCCGCTTTTCCTCATACTGCGCCTCCTCGATCACGCCCACCATGTGGGTCTTTTTTTCGTCCCGGAGGTAGCGCCAGTCAGCGGCTCCGCCCCGGGCGCGGCCCACCAGCGGCGGATTGTGGCCGCCGTTCACATAGGTGAATTCCCCGGTGGTGAGATCCAGTATGCCGAAGAACACCGTCACGAACATCATTTCCTCGTTGTTCTCGCAGAGCTGGCGGTTGGCCCGTTCCATTGCCCGGCCCCAGTCCACCGCGGCGGCGCCGTGCCGGCCGGCCGCCGCCAGGGCGATGTTCTTGAGGATCGTCTTCGAGATGACCATGAACATCGCCGCCGGAATGCCCTTGCCGGACACGTCGGCAATCGTGACCGCGAGGCGGTCGTCGCCGAGAGAATAGAAATCGTAGAAGTCGCCGCCCACTTCCCTGGCGGCCTCCATCGTCGCGAAGAGGTCGTAATGGGGATTGCCCGCGAATCGCGGGAAGATGTCCGGCAGCATCCCTTCCTGGATGCCCTGGCACAGGGAAAGCTCCGTGCGGATCTGTTCCTTTTCCGCGGTGATTTTCGAGAGGTTCTCGATATAGAGCTTCAGGTCGTCGGTCATCTGGTTGATGGAGTCCGAAAGCTCTTCCAGCTCGTCGCCGGTCCTGACGTCGAGCTTGGCGTCGAGGTCGCCGCCGGCGATTTTCCCCACGCCCCCGGTCAGCGCCAGCAGCGGGCGCACCATATGGTTCGCCACCGCCTGGCTCAGGAAGAAGACCAGGATGAAGATGACGGCCATGAAGACCGCCATCTGACGGAACGTCCCCAGATAGTATTTCTGGATGGAGGCGGTCAGCCCCTGGGACAGGCCCAGCACGTCGTCCTTTGCCGCCTGTACGCCGTTCACGACTTCGTCCTTTCGCGCCAGCGAGCCGAGGCTCCAATGGAAGACCGGCATCGGCGCGTAGGCGAGATAGTATTCCTCGCCGTTCAGCGTCAGCGGCACGACGCCCATGTTTCCCTCCGTCATATTTTTGGCCGCCAGCGCCAGCGCCCCGTTCTCCGAGCGCCGCAGGTCCGTTTTTCCCGGCGAGGTTGCCAGCGGCCCTTCCGGCACCGAGGAGAACACCACGACGCCGTCCTGGTTCAGCGCGAAGTTGATGCCGCTGTCCCCGACGGTCTTGGAGGTGATGTCGTGGTAAAGGGAGGCCATGCCGATGCCGATCCCGGCAACGCCGGCGACTTTGCCCCCGACGTAATAGGGGATGCTGCACATCACGCCGTAGTAGCCCCCCGAGTCCTTGTAGATCTGGGTGTGAAAGTCGTTCGCTTTCAGCGAATCCCAGTAGTATTTCCCTTTCGGATTGTAGGTTTCCTCAAAGCTCTCCGGCAGGACAAGCTCCTCATCCTCGAAGGATTCCGCGATCAGGACATAGTTGTTCTCGGAGGTGATGAAGCAGGAGGTGGCGTAGTTGGAATAATAGATGCTCAAATGCTCCAGCGTGTCGGCGATATTGGAGGCGATATGGCTCTCGGCCCTGATTTCCGGCCACGCCTCCGACCGCCTGACGTCGGCGCCGAAAACGATGTAGCATTCCCCGGAGTGGATGGTGTCCCGGCGGGGGATTTTCACCGACCGCGGCAGATAGCTTTCGGGATGGGACAGGATCTTCGAGGCGTCAAGAGCGATGTATTTCACGTTCTCCGCGATGTCGGCGATTTCCCGGTCCGCGTGATGGGCGTTTTCCGTCACGTCGATCAGGAGTTTCTGCTTCGCGTGGTTCTCGGCCAATGCCTCGGTGAATTCCCCCGCCGCCTCGCCGACGCGCTGCCCGCTCTCCACCGCGTTGTCCTGCACCCGGTACATACTGTGGAACAGCACCGCCGACAGCACGGCAAAAGACAGCAGCACCGCCGAAAACAAGAGCAGCAGGAACCGCCGGCGAATCCCCATTTTCCTCGTACTCATCGTGATTGCTCCTACTATGTTCCTTATCAACCCAAATACCGAAGCCCCAGCATCGTGATGTCGTCGGATTGCTCGGCGCCGCCGGTATGGGCGCCGATGTCGGCCCGGACGGCCGCCAGCACGTATTTGACGGGCGCGTCCGGCGTGCCCACCCGGTTCAGCGTCTGCTGCAACCGTTCCTCGGTGTAGAGTCGCTTTTCCGCGTCCATGGCCTCGGTGACGCCGTCCGTGTAAAAGTACAGCATGTCCCCCGGCGCCAGCGTCAGCCGCTTTTCCTCGTATCCCGCGTCCTCGAGCACGCCCACCATGTGCGTCTTCATCTCGTCCCGGATGTACTGCCAGTCAGCGGCCCCGTCCCGGGCGCGGCCCACCAGCGGCGGATTGTGGCCGCCGTTCACATAGACGAATTCCCCGGTCCGAAGGTCCAGCACGCCGAAGAAGACCGTCACGAACATCATTTCCTCGTTGTCCTCACAGAGCTGGAGATTCGTCCGCTCCATGGCGCGCCCGAAATCCTCCCCGCTGTCGGTGGAAAGGGCGATGTTCTTCAGCACCGTCTTCGAAATGACCATGAACATCGCCGCCGGAACGCTCTTGCCGGACACGTCGGCCACCGTGATTGCCAGACGGCCCCCGTCCATCATATAGAAATCGTAGAAGTCACCGCCCACTTCCTTCGCGGGCTCCATCGTCGCCCAGAGGTCGAAGCGGGAATCGGCCGCGAATTTCGAGATGTCCGGCAACATTCCTTCCTGAATGCCCTGGGCGAGGTTCAGCTCGGTGGCGATGCGCTTTTTGTCCGCCACCTCCCGGGCGATGTTCTCCGTATAGGTCTTCAGCTTACCGGACATGGCATTGACCGCGTCCGCGAGATCCTCGAGCTCGTCGCCGGTCCTGATGTCAAGTTTCGTGTCGAGATCGCCCCGGGCGATTTTCCGGACGCCTTCGGTCAGCGCCAGGATCGGCCCGGCGAAATGCGCCGTCGCCTTTTCGCTGGCCCGGACCATCAGGAACAGGATCACCAGCAGCAGGGCGGCAATCTGCAGCAGATTGTCCCAGAAGAAGCTGCGCATGGAACCGGCGAACCCGGCGGACTGCGCCAGTATCGACGCCCTCGCGCCCCGGGCGCCCTGCATGGCGTCCTCTTTCCGGATCAGCATGCCGTAGCTCCAGCCGATTTTCGGCATCGGCGCGAAAGCGATATAGTATTCCTCGCCGTCCATCGTCACCGGCGCGATGTCCATCTCTCCCGCCACCATGCGGGCAGCCTCCCGGGCGAGACTGGGCTCCGGCGATTGCCGGAGGTCGCTCAGCCCGGCGGAGACCGCCAGCGCGCCTTCCCGTTCCGTGGAAAACAGGATCACGCCGTCTTCGTTCAGCCCGAAACTGATATTCCGCATCTTTCCCAGCGTCCGGTCCGACAGCAGCCGGGACAGCGCGTCCAGATGCAGGTCGATGCCCACGGCGCCGGCAAAGACATTGTTCTTGTAATAGGGCGCCGCGCAGGTGATCTCGGTATGGCCGTCGTTTCCGACATAGATGTTGCTCAGGACCGGCTTTCCCGCTTCCTCGGCTTCGTTATACCAGGAACGCTCTCTCGGGTCGTAGCCGAGCAGGAATTCCTCGGTGAATATCCGCTGATAGGCCTCCTCGGTGGATACGGCATCCGCCTCGATCATGTATCCGTGCTCCGAAGCGACGTAGCAGCTCACCTCATAGCCGTCGTAAATCGCCGCGAGCACCTCCAGCTCGTCGGAGATGTTGGCAATGAGCTCCATTTCCCGGGAAACGTCCGGGCTGATCCTGTCGCCCGCCGCCTTCGGTGAAAACACGAAATAGGCCTCGCCTCTGGCAATTTTTTTTCCTCTGGGAGAGGAAAGATGCCGGGGGGCAAAAAGGCCCGGATTCTCAAGGATATGCTCTATATTTTCGGCGAGACTCTGGGCGTTTTCCAATGCCGCGCCCATTTCCGTCTCGACCTGCTTCGCTTTTTTGTCCGCCAGCATCATCAGTTGCCGGGTGGTCTTCGTGGTGGCGTAGTCCTCCACATAGGCGGCCACGGAGGCGCCCATTTCCTCGCCGCGGTCCACGGCGTTCTTCTGGATGCCGTACATGCTCCGCAGGGAAACAAAGCCGAGGGCGATGAACGACAGCACGCCCACCCCGAGCAGCAGGAACAGGATCCGCCGGCGGATGTTCAGCCCTTTCGTCATCATGACAGCGGCAGTTCCATCGTCAAATGATTCGCCTTTTCCCCGAACAGCTCCTCATACGCGTAGCCGACAAAGGAAAAATTCTTCTTCACGAGGAAAATGCCGTAGCCCCCTTCCTCCTGGTCGATGTCGGGGACGCCGTCCGTGGGGCGGCGGTCCTTTTCCAGCGGATCGAAAGGCTTGCCGTGGTCGGCCAGCTCCAGGCGGAATGTCTCGCCCGCCACGGAGGTCCGCACCCAGACGTAGCCCGGGCCGTCGTAAGCGTAGGAAATGATATTGACCAGCATTTCCTCCAGCCCCAGCTCCAGCCTGATCTGCTGGCGCGGCGTCATGCCCTGCGCCTCCGCGTCCTCGATGATGCTGTCGCGGATGGTGTCATAGGCTGCCTTTTCCGCCTCATAACGGCGCCAGTCTCCTTCGGTTGCTGCCTGTGTCATTTCTTCACCCCTATAATCAGCTCGATTCTATTTCAGCGGGCACGCCTGCTCTGACGCGGGGCAGGGCAGGCAGCGCCGGTGGTAGCAGCAATCCCCGCAGGACGCGGGCATTTCTTCCCGGCGAATGTCTTTCAGGACGGGGGACGTCTCCCAATACGCGGCGATGCTTTCCCGCGCCTCGCGCCGGTCGAGACAGCGGCAGGGGGAAAGACTGCCGTCCACCCGCACCGCCAGGAATGTCCGGCCCGCCTCGCAGCCCCGCGCGACGCCCCGGTTCGGGTTCTCTTTCGGGTCCTCGCCGCCGAGATACGCGGCCAGCGGCGAAAAGCAGTTCTCGACGGAAATCTCCATGCGCGGCGCGGCGGCTTCTTCCTTTTTGTCGTTATCGTTACCGTTTGCTTCTTCCGGCGCCGGGTTCAGCGCCCGGATCGTCTTTGCCGCTTCCGCGAGCCGGGCCGCCGTCAGCGCCGGGCGTTCCGCTCCCGTACAGGGCTTCATGCCGGTCACGATGAACGCCGCCGCGCCCAGCTTTTCGACGAGCCGGATGGCTTTCTCCAGCTTGTGGACGTTCCCGCCGTGCAGGAACCACCGCGCCCGCACGTTGGCAAATCCCATCCGGCAGAGTTTTTTCAGCGCCTTCAGCGCCGAGCCGTCCCCCGCGTTCATGTCCACGAGGAAGCCGTCCGCGCCCGCCTCGATCATCTGCGTCAGACGCGCGCGCCCCACGTTTTTCGTCAGCACCACTTCGGCGCGGATGCCGTTCTCGCGGCACTCCTCCAACAGCCGGTCCAGATGCTCATAGTGCTCGCCGCCCAGGAACCGCGCCTGACGCAGCCGCGCCATCGGCGCCTGTTCTTCCGTACATTCCCAGAGCCGGGCCAGCGCGTCGCTGACCTTCATGGTCTTTTGGCCGTCGGAAAGCTCGAAGTCGATGCGCACCGGCTGCTCGTAGGCGTCGAAATAATGATGATGGACATAGGGCGACTGTTCAAGGTACGCCTTGACCTCGGCGATGCGACCGGCGCGGTAAACGAGCTTGAAATAGCTGATGAGCGTCTGGGCAAAGGGGTCGCCGTCGGGGCGGATCCGGATCCAGCGGCGCAACGCGTCGGCCTTTGACGGCAGGCAGAGCCGCGCTTCCACGAGGCCGTCGATGAACCGGTCCACCAGCAGCGGATGGCGCCAGCGGGAAAAGACCTCGACGCCGATCTTCGGCAGCACGCCGGTTTCGCCGATGTCAAGATTCACCGCGATGCTCTTTGTTTCCTTCCACGGCTCCGTCGCCGCGCGGAACGCCTCCGTATCCCCCGGCCACCCGACGGCGGCGAGGCCGGGTGCGATGTCCTCCCATTCCGAAAAGATAATCACGAGACGCATGATGTCCAGCTCTCCCCGGCCGGTCATGGTGCCGATCTGCTTGACGTACGCGTCCGCCGGCAGCTTCGCGATGACTGCTTCCAGCACCGGACGGAGACGCGCCGCCCGCCCCTCTCCGAGAAATACCGGCAGCACCGCGTCCCAATAGGCGGCCTCGCTCTCCGCCTTGTTCGTGTCGACATTGGCGAAAAGGCAGGGCTCGATGCGTTCCCCGGTCTGCGACGCCTTCAGGAATTCCGCGTAGTCGATCTCATACCAGAGGGAGGTCACGAACGGGATCTTGTTCGTGTCGATATTCATGATGTAGTCCGCGTACCGGGCTTCATCGCCCAGCCGGATCTCCAGCCCGGCCCCGTGGCTGATCGTGCCGCCGTACTGCGCCTCGATGGCGGCCAGCACCTCCAGGCACGTCTCATCCAAAAGCTCCGGCACCGGATGCCGCCGGAGATGCGCCAGCCAATCCTTTACCGGTCGTTCCTCAACCTTCATGTCCCCCGATCCCCTTCCGGCTGTCTGCTTTCCTTCCTCTTGCCCGGCATTCCCTGTCTTTATCCGGGGCGCAGCCTGTTATCCGATTAAGGCTCCTGCCTCAAATACTGTTTTCATATTATAACGATTTCACAATCGTAACGGAGCGCAGTATCAGGCGAGGCCCAGTTCCTTTTCTTTCTCCAGACCTCCCACCCGGTCCACCGGCAGCGCCAGGTACTCGTCGCCGATGTGGAGCAGCATGTTCTCCTCTTCCAGGAGTTCCAGCGTCTCCCGTATCTCCTCCGCCGGATACCGGCCGTTCAGCCGCGCGAAGATCGTCTCCTCCCGGGTGGTGTTCCGGCAGAGGCGCATGACCTCCGCCTCCGACTCGACGAGATGGTACAGCGGGTACCTCGCGATGTTGCGCGTGTCGATGACCTTCACCTCGTCGCCGCAGTCCTTCATGAACAGGAGCTGCGTCTTGCCGCGCCATTCCTCGGTCAACCGGTAGAGCTTCTCATAGGAGGGCCCGAGCAGCCGGTAGTCGTAGTACTTTGCCAGCTCCTCCTCGTCCTCCGGCGCGTAGAGATGCACCGCCCGGCGGATGAAATCCCGGTCCGGGTACACGAAATCATAGCCCCGGTCCGGCCGCAGCTTCGGCGCCAGCGGATCCTCCGGATGATTCATATAGTAATTGTATCGCAGATACATCATATGGGCAACTGTGCTCGGCCTTTCGAGGTGCATGATCTTCCGGATGACCTCGTTCTCCTGCGCCACCATCGCGTCCGTCTCCCCCGGCAGGCCCATCAGGACATACCAAAGCACCTTCATATCGTGGGCGAGGCAGTGCTTCAGCGTCTCCACCTGCCGGATGGCCGAGACGCCCTTTCCCATCACCCGCAGCATATCGTCGGAAAAGCTCTCGATGCCCGCCTGCACCCAGAAGAAGCCCGCCGACTTCAGCCGCATCACGTCCTCCTCCGGCACCGGGGACTTGATCTCGGAAAACAGCTGCAGGCCCTTCTGCCCGTTCCAGCCGGCCTTCTGATACGCGGGCCGCGCCGCCAGCGCCTCCGGCAGCCCTTTCTGGTGCCGCATGCTGAGCACGTTGTCGGTGAAAAAGCACTGGGCGCCGGGATACTTCGTGGCCAGCTGCGTCAGCTCGTCCGCCAGGTGTTCGGTGGATTTCTCGCGGTATGTATGGGCCGTGCTGCCGTTCAGCCCGCAGAACTTGCAGGGGTGCTTCGCCGCCCACCAGCAGCCCCGCGAGCCCTCCAGCGTGAGGATGAGCTTCCACTCGTCCTTCGGGATCATCGCGTTCCGCTCCCGGAAATAGTCGCTGAAATCCGGCAGCGGCAGCGCGTCGAGATTCGTATTGATTTTCGCCGGCGCCGTTTTCTGCTTCGTGCGCGAGACGACGCCCGGGGGCAGCTCCGCGTCGGGGATGCTCCCGTCCCGCAAAAGGCGCTCGCAAATCGGCGCCAGGATCTCGTCCGCTTCCCCCGTGAACACATAATCGAAGGGCTCAAAATGCTCGATCAGCGCCGCTCCGGCGTCGCCCTCGCAGTTCGCGCCCCCCGCCAGGATCAGCGGCGGATCCTTTTCCTGCTTCAGCCGCTTCGCCAGCGCGATCATCGCGTTGTGCTGCTGGAACATCGACAGGAACGCCACGATTTTCGCCCCGCTCTGCCTGACGCGCGCCGCAGCCTCCTCCAGATACCCCGCCGTCGAATCCTTCGCCTCGCGGATCAGGTCCAGCTTTCCCAGCGTGTCCTGCTGCTGGCCCCCGGCAAACGCCTTGTTCGGCACATGGATTGTCCGCATCCACTCGATATACTCGTCAAAGGAGCGAAGGGGCTGCCCGTGGGCGGCGTCGGCGAAAACCGCCTCGCAGGCGAAATAGTCGTGCCCGTACCCGATGGTGCAGACCTGCATCAGGCTCCGGTACTTCTCCAGCCCGAACCGGCTCGCGAAATACAGGAACTCATGCTGCACCCGGCTCCTGATCCCCGCCCGCGCCAGCACGGACTTGAACAATGCCAGCGTCAGGCAGGGCATATATTCGTCGCAAAACGGCATGGTGACGAAAAGCACGTCCACGCTTTCCGCCGCCGGTAAATTCCGTTCCATCCCCTCGTCCTCCTTAACGCAAAACCTGTCTTCCCGCTTCGATCAATCCCAGTACCAGTCCGACGGCTTCAGATTCTTTCCCGTGACCTTCATGGCGTGCCGGTAGGCCGTCTCGGCGTTGACATACTCCCCGTTGATCTTATGGCAACAGGTACCTCCAAGCGGTACTCCGTCAGCACGGTTATAATAATAATTGATTTCCAGCTCCACGCCGACGGTACTCCAGGCTTTCCTGATTTCCTCGATGTGATCCCCGGCGTATTCTTCGCCATACCGGTCGCAGACGTTGCCGCCCAACAGCACGTTCAGGAACCGGCTGTCGTCGGCCACCGAACCGCAGTGCGCGAGCGCCCCGCCGGCGACGGCCTCCATCTCATCCACGCTCAGCGCCTTTTCGGCGAACAATTTCCTCATTTTATCCGTCTGATTCATGATATGCCCTCCTTTTATTCTTCAAGAGTTTCCATTCCAATGAGAACCCCATCCTCTTTCAGGCTTGACATATACCTGTGAGGCAGGTACAATAAAACCATGATAAAAAGTTTTGCCGATAAGGAAACAGAAAAGATCTATCACCAGACATTCTCAACCAAACTCCCGCAAGCCATGCAAAAAATCGCGCTCCGTAAGCTGATGATGATGGATAATGCCGCCGGATTGGAGGATTTACGCGTGCCGCCGTCCAACCATTTGGAACAGCTCAACGGCGACAGGAAAGGGCAACACAGCATACGCATTAACGATCAATACCGCATTTGCTTTCGGGCTGCCGACGCCGGGAATTTCTCCGACGTGGAAATCGTTGATTATCATTAAGAAAAGAGGGATTGCTATGATTGAGACGCCGTCCATCGGCGAGATTTTATTTGAAGAATTCATGAAACCTTTTGGCCTGTCGGCCTATCGGCTGGCGCAGGATATTCGCGTGCCGGTGTCGAGGATACAGGATATCCTGGGAGGCCGCCGTCGTATCTCGGTAGACACTTCACTCCGGCTCGCCAAATATTTTGGCGTGTCGGAACGGTATTTCCTGAACCTGCAAAACGACATCGATATCCGCAATGAAAAGGCAAAGCTGCAACAGGAGCTGGACGAAATCAACCAACTGTCCGCATAACCCGGGAGCGTGAAAACGCTCCTTTTTTCATCTGTTTATCCGATGCTCACCAGGTCTTTCCCCCGGCGACCATGGACAGGACCTTGTGGTCGAGATCGATGTCGTCCATTTCCTCGAGGAAGACCCCGGCTTCCTCCCTTGTCAGCGGGATGCCATGCTTTTCCGCCACTTCCAGCAGCGCCTCCACCGTGTCGCAGCGGAGCGCTTCGGCGATGGCTTCCCGCGAGACATTTTTCCCTTTAACGACCGGCATCCGAAAGACCTCCTTCCGTTCCTTTCGGAGCCAGGCCCCATTTCCGGTTCCAGAGCGCGAGGATCTCCGGCTTGTATTTCCGGATCAACCAGACGCCGAAGGGGATGAGGACGAGGTATTCCACCCCGACGCTGACGACGGTGCTCAACTCCACCCCGCCGCGCATGACGCCGTCGCCTGTGTTGGGCGTGGTGCTCATGGCGATGACGTCCATCAGCGTGTGCATGACAGCCACCGGCAGGACGCTCCCGGAGCGCAGCGTGATCGCCACGGCGAACAGGCCGAAGGGCAGGCAGCCGACGACCTGGAGGATCGTGATGTCCAGGGCGGCGCCGGCCAGCATGTTCGCGAAGTGGAACAACGCAAATGACCCAATCGAGATGGCGGCTGTCCACCAGACACGGTTTTCGCCGGACAGATAGCGCATGCCGATGGGAACGACGAAGGCACGGAAAATGGCCTCCTCCAGGAATCCGGCCATCAGGCACAGGGCTACCATGCCAAAGGTCAATTCAAAGTAAAAATCTCCCCGTTCCCAGGCTTCGGCGACGACGCAGAAGGCCAGGCACGCCCATAAAAGCATGCTCCAGCGGACCACGTCGCCTACCGGGATATGGAGCCGCAACGAGCCCTCATATTCGGGAGAGAACCACCACTTGACCAGCCAGACCAGCAGGAGGCCCGACGCCGCGACGAGGAGCGCTTCCAACGTATTCTTGTCAATCGGCACGAAATTCTGCAAGACCGCCGTCCCAATCGTCCCGAGCAGCGGGAAAAACAGCAGGAGAAAACAGGCGCCGGCTATCATGACCAGCCGCGGCGCTTTCTCGCAGAGGAAATGGCCCCGCCCCGGCTTCCTCACACCCTCTGGCATTCTCTCATGTTCATTCATCAAAGCCACCCCAATTCTTTTTCCCGTTCTTCGGGAATTTGCCCAGCCCTTCGAAAGGATTGCCCCTGGCCGCTGTCAAAAGGGACATCTCCTCCGAGGAAAGGTCGATATCCTCGGGTATCCCGGTGAAGTCGTCCGACGCGGCGATTCTCGCCTGTATCTTTGCCCAGAGGCGCTCCAAAAGACCGGGGGCTTCGCCGGAAAAATCCGCGCGGTGAAGCCGGGCCTCCTGCGCCTCATCCAGCGATTCCAGCCTTTCATTCCTGTCCGGCATTTCCATTCCCCCACCTTCTTTACGATGTTGCTTTACTATATAATACGATTTATTTCGCCAAAAAGGGACATTTTCGGTAAAATTTTTTGAAAAAATTTTAATTTGAGCAAAATGTCCTTTTCTTTTGCGTCTGAATCGTATATAATAAACGGGATAAGTCATCCTGTGTCCCGTTATGGTGATAGCAGGATACGAGTCATCCATCACATTTTAAGGAGGTCATTTTGCATGAATTACAACGGAAAAGAACTCACCCCGGAGCAGCTCGCGCTGGCGAAATCCTGCACGACGGCGGAGGACCTGATCGCGAAAGCGAAGGAGCAGGGCTTTGAGATCACCCAGGAGGATGCCGAGGCGTTCCTCAAGATGAAGGACGAGATTAAATAAGAACGCAGGAAACGGCGCCGTGACAAAGAAGGTTGTTTGTCCGGCGCCGTTTTTGTTTTTGGAAGGAGAATGCGCATGGGACTGCGGAATCGTCATGCGGATCTTACCACGCGGGCCTTTATCGGGCATCTGCGGCGGCACCCGCTGCCCGGGCTCATGGACGATGAGTGCGTGGCCGCGCTGGCGAACATCGAGGCGCAGTTCGGCGACCGCCGCAGTCACGGCGCCGGCATGGAGGTCCGGCTCGGCGACGAGCGGCGCTTTGTCGATTATATCCTGAAATTCGACGTGAAGGACATCCCGCTGATGAACAGCGAAGGGATTGAGATCGACTATGAGCAGTTCGTGGGCGGCGGTCCCATCGGGGCGTGCCGCTTTGCCAGGGTGAAGCGGGACAAAAGCGGCGATTACCGGGTGTTCCTCGACGGCACGATGCCGCGCTACGCGGGGCCGGAACGGGCCCGGGCCCTTCGCCCCGCTCTGGTGAAGCTGACAAAGGCGATGGCCCCGGAAGCGTCCATCCGGCTGGTGGGCGTGATGGACGTCCGGGGCGCGGATGCCGGTCTGCGGCTGGTGCTCGACTATCCGGATTTCGACGCCATCGCGGCGAACCTGCCCGCGCTGGGCTGGACCGGGGACACGGCGGCGCTCCGCGCGGCTTTCGCCCCCTGGGCGGAAGCGGGCTTCACCTTTGGCCTGGCCCTCGACGTCAGCCCGGAAGGCATCGGGGAAAAGATCGGGCTCGAAACGTATTGGCAGGGCAATTCTCCGGTCTATGTGGAAACGATCATCGACCGGCTGCTGAACGCCGGGCTCTGCCTGCCGTCAAAAGCGGCGGAGCTCCGCCGCTGGATACGGCTCCTGCCTGAGCCTGACCCCTTCCTCCATACGCGGTTCACGTATTTCAAGCTGAACTACCGGGACGGACGCATCTACGAAGCGAAAGCCTATCTCGAAACCTCGTCCATGGTTCATCATTTCGATTTTCCCGCCTACGACCGGCCGCTGCGCCTCGACCTCGTACTGTCGGACGAAAGCGGGAACCGTCTTTCCCCCAGCGACGCAACGGCCCTCATCGGCGACTGCGTCGCGGAGCGCGTGACCGGTCTGCGGCTCTATGGCGGCGAGGACTGGCCGGACCTTCTCCGCCTGCTGGCGGTCTGCCGGGAGAAGAACCGCCGGACCGAAGTCGTCCTCCAAAAGCGCGTGGACCGGGACTGGCTGCGGCGCGTCCTCGAAGCGGGGGCCGGTGCTTTCCTCGTCGAGGCCGGCGACGACACGGCGGAAATCACACTGGCAACGCTCGGCGGTCTCGGCGCGGGACGCGGGACAGAAAACGGCCCCTGCCTCACGGCGCGCTGGCGGATGCACGCGGGAAACGCTGAGGAGCTGCCGGCGCTGACGGCCCGACTGAACGACCTCGGCGTCAACGAGCTCCTCATCACCGGCATGATCCCCGGAACCGGCGCGGCGCTACAACCCCCCACCCGCGCCCAGATGAAAGAGGCCGCCAGTTTCATCTGGAATTGGCGGTTCAACGAGGAGGAGGCCGGCGGCATCGTCATCGAAATCGAGTCCTGCTTCGCCGTCATGCTGTCGATGATTTGCTGCGGCGATCCGGAAAAGGCCCCGATACCGGGCTTCTTCGACCGCGGCTGCGAGGGCGGGCGCTCCTTCCTGGCGATCCACCCCGGCGGGACGATCTCGCCCTGCCGCTATCTCCCCGGCGAGCAAGCCGCGTCCTTCGCTGAGTATTGGAAGCACGCCGGGACGATCAAAGCCCACCGCCAGAACACCGGCCACCGCCCCGCCTGCGCCACCTGCCCCTGCGCCCGCCGCTGCACCCCCTGCCCCGCCGCGCCGGAACAGGTGGAACGCTGTACGGTCAACGCGTGAGCCGCGTTGCCAGGGAAGCCCCGTGATTTGCCACTGGTATATCACGGGGCCAGCGACGTAAAAGGATACGCACATGTGCCACGCAAAAGCGGCAGCCCGCTCTCAGGCTGCCGCTTTTGCGTGGCGCTTTATCCGATGCCAACGAGCGCCAAGGCTCCCGCCTCACCACGCCGGCTTATAGCAAAGGCGCAATCTTCTTCCGCATCGCCGGCGGGACATCCAATGTATCCATCGCCTTTTTTTTCGACCAATTCGTTGCTTTCATCAGGCTGCGAAGGTTGGCGACCAAATTCTCTTCCCGGCCTTTGGCTTCTCCTTTTTCCATTCCTTCTGCTATAGCCTCTTCTTTCCAGACTTCCCTGGCGATGTTCTCGTCCCATTTCATGCTGATCATATCAGTGACCTCCCTTGCGTTCTGTTCCAGAAATTCGGTCAGTATTCCGTGCTCTATGCAGTAGGCAATCGTTTCCCGGATGGCATCCTCCTTGCTGGCGCCGTCCTGTTCCGTTTTCTCCACCATGTCCATGAAGAAACTGTAGCCGTCGAGGGTTTTGCTTTTCTTTAGCAGGGGATTCCGGATGTCCCGGCTGATGTTGTGCACTATCACCGTAAAGTGTACCCCTTGTCAAGGACAAATTGAGAAAAAGGGATGATTTTTTTCAATGGACATGATTGCAGGGGTTTACCACATCCTTCAACGGGTATTCTCCAGTCGTGATGTATGTGTAATACTCATTGGGAGAAAGCTTGGCAAGCTGCCATTGGTAGCGTTCGTTATTGTAATAGTCCATCCAATCATCGATGATGCGTTTCACCTCACGGAATGTCTTGCACTGACTCAAGTCGATTTCGTCTTTCATGTGCCCGAAGAAGCTCTCTTGCGGGGCATTGTCCCAACAGTTCGCTTTTCTTGACATCGACTGGCGGAGTTTTTTGTCCTTGACGAGTCGGATGAAGCTGACACTTGTATAATGGCATCCTTGATCGCTGTGGATCAGCGTCTCGGTATCCAAAGAGACACCGTGCTGCTTGACCAGATTGTTCACAGTTTCCAAAACGAAGTCCATTTCCAACGAATCACTGAGAACATAGGAAAGCACCTGCCGCGTATACGCGTCCAAGATGGTTGAGAGGTAACAAAACTTTCCGTCGTACGGAAGATAGGTTATGTCCGTCAGCAGGACGCGCCGCGGGCCGTGCTGCGTGAATTCCCGGCTCAGTAGGTTGTCCGCGACGTGGCTGCTTTTGAGCGCCCTCGCCATCCGCCTGTAGGGGTTCGCCTTGCGGATGGGGCACGCGAGACCATATTTCCCCATCAGGCGCCGGATTTTCTTGAGGTTCATCACGACGGGCGGATCCCAGTGGAGCATGCACATGTATATGCCGCGCGCCCCTTTGCTGTAGCCTCGGTGCTGGTAGGCCCTGAGCACAAGATTGAAGTCCGCCCGGTCCTGCTCCTCCCTCTTTTCCCTTATGTCGGCAGCCTGCAGCCAACGGTAATACCCTGACCGGGAGACATTAGCAATCTCGCAAAGCATTGTTGCGCTCAGCATGTTGTCATCCTGCGCAAGCGTGCTTTGGATGATCTCGAATTTGTCATGCGCTGCCATCAGGATTTCTCCCGATTGGGCGCAGAGCCTCTTAGAATTTTTTTTAGAAACTCGACCTCCTGCCGTAGATATTTCAGTTCGTTCCACATCCGATCCTGGGATGGTATGGCGGCCGTGTCCCCCACGGGCGAGACGCCGCTTCCGGGCATCCCCATGTTCGGCCTGCGGTTCCGCTGTTCGCCTTCCGAGAAGCCTTTGCCGAAAGATGCCTCCTTTTTCACACGCTGGACAATGCTGTCGATTTGTTTCTGCCCAAAGATGGACAGGTCATACCCAAAGTCGGACAGGATTTTCCGGGGCGTATGGCCCGCTTGATAGCCAGCCCAAAAATGTTCCTTGAATTCTGCGGTGAAGTATAGTTTGTTCTTGGTGACTTTGAATGTGTATGGATTCGATTTCAGCGCTTTGATTTCTTTGGCTGTGTACTCCTTCATGGCAAGATCCTTTCATTTGTAGAATCCATTGAATGGGAGTACCCCTTGCTCAATCGTCCGTTTTTGGGGATTCCATCCCCAAAACTTGTGCATATTTTATGGGATTCCTGCCCGATTTCTTGTGCCTGTTTTTTGGACGGCATTCCTTTTTCCTATGCCGTGCGTTTGGATTTCATTCCTTTCCGGCACCGTCTGTATGTCAGGATAGTTCCCTTTGTGGTCTGTGTCCACGGTTGCGGTCTCAACTTTGCTGGACTTGAGTATCTCGACTTGCATACGCCCCCTTTTGCCAATATTTGCAAAGTCTGTTCCCTATATCTTGCCGTGTCCACTTTCTTGGGTACATTTTA
>JAFSWT010000073.1 GCA_017444395.1 Schwartzia sp. (in: firmicutes)
ATCAGGGTATCTTCAAAGACGCGATACATCAACAGCCAATCGGGTTCAATATGGCATTCACGAAAATCTTTTAAATCACCGCTTAACGCATGGTCTCGGTATTGCTCGGGCATGGGATTCCCGCTTTGCAGCAATGTCAACGCCTGAATCAGTTTGCTGATGTCCTTGCCGCGTTTTTTGGCGCGACGGACGTCTTTTTTCATGCGGTTCGTGTAAACGATCTGATACACGTCAATCCTCCAACATAGACGCCACCGCTTCTTCCGCCGAATCGAAGGGGCCGTGCAGATTGCGGTGCTGCCGGCTGTCGGCGACCGCTTCCATCAAATCTTCTGGCAACGGACGATGGTGGACGGGAAAGGGGATTCCGTCGTGTTCAATCGCCGCCCGCAAAAATATCTGTATGGCCGTTGCTGTATCCAGACCGAGACTTCCGAATAACCGGTCAGCGTTTTGTTTTATGGCGTCGTCAACGGTCACTTGCAATGTAGCCATGATATGTGCCTCCTTTGCCACGCTTTCAGATTAAATTGCTCTGTCCCACCAAATCACCCAATTTTTCGCCCCTCCTGACGGATATTCCGATAGTATGGCAGGATATCCGCATACTTATCAAATTCATCGGCAGGTATCACGGTGGGCGAGACGACTACGTCATAGTCGAGATCGATATCAGTGGCGTCGTCCCAGACTTTTTTGAGTTTTTCCTGCAAAGGCTGCCGCTCCCCGTGGACAATCGCCGCGAAGTCTATATCCGAGTACGGAGAAGAATCGCCCCTGGCATAGGAACCATAGAGGAAGATGTCCCGTATGGCTTCGCCATATACGCTCCGATAGCAGGCCGCCATTCGTTTGCAGACCGCTTCCAGGGCCGTTGTTGTTGTCATGATATCACCTGCCAGACTGTCATTGGAATCGATTCCATTATATCACAAACGGCCATAAACAGAAACCGCCGCCGGGGCATTTCGCGCTCCGGCGGCGGTTTTGTCTTTATTTCTTATTCTTTCCATACCCCGAAATGTTTGAAAGCATTTTTGTGCATGGGGAGTTTGAGCCGGTAATATGGATTTGCGGCATTTTGACGGCGTAGCGGAAAATTACGGGAAAAATGCCACTGGGTAATGATGACTGACATAAAAAAGTCAAAAAGACAAACCACATAATGGATACGAAAGGTAAAAAACCTTGCCATTACGGGGTTTATTCGGTTTTCTTTCCGATTTTTCCCGGCTTTTTCTACTGAACAAAACGCTTGACATAGTGTTAAGTAATAATCGGGCGGAACCAGCGGTTTCCGTGTAGGGATGCTCTTGTTTTGCCGTTTCTGTCACGCTACCGCGCCCAAAAAAAGATGCTGTGTCCGGCTATTATGACATAGCCGGGACACAGCAGTCCGTCGTCTTGCCTGGTTCTACCAGCCTAATAGGCGCGCCACCTCCTTATCGCGCAGGTATTTCGCAATCTTGGTGGAGCCTTTTTTCGTCGGATGCGTATTGCCGTCCGCGTAGTCGGCGGGTTCCAGCAACGAGCCGTTTTCGTTCAGGGGGATGAACCAGATCTTTTCGTCGCCGTCCGCGAGGCGCTCCTCCACAGCCCGGCGTATCCAGTCGCGGGCGATGACGCCGCAGTGCTCCGGCACCGGCTCGGTACAGATGATGGGCTTTCCGGGATTCATCCGGCGGATGGTGGCGAGCAGTTCCTTGTAGCCGTTTATGAACGGCCGGGCAAAGGGCTGGCAGTTTTTGTCGGATAAATCGTTTGTCCCCAGCGCCACCACGATCGCGTCCACCGGGAATCTTTCCGTATCCCAAAGGCGGTTGTCCGGGCGGAATTCGTTGCAGAAAAGCGTCCACGCGTAGCTGTCTTTGGCGTGTACACCCTTCCAGGGCCAGGCCTCGCTGTAGTTGTGGACAACGCCCTGTCCCGACTTGGCGATGACGCTGTAGTCGGCGTCGAGCATTCTCGCCAGTTGCGGGCCGAAGGCCATGTCGTTGTCCCCAACGTCGGTGTAGTTGTCGCCGGTGTATTGGCCGTCGTTCATCGCGCCGGCCGTGATCGAGTCGCCAACGAATTCCAGCCGCCGTTTTTTCAGCGGCGCCGGGGGCAGCAGTTCCGCTTCGTCATCCACGGTAAAGCCGCGGATGGTGTTGATGCCGGCGATTCCTTCTCCCAATCGGACAAAAAGGACCCGGTGGGGACCCGGTGAAAGATTTTCCGCCAGAACCGTATCCCTTCCCTGCGGGCGCAGGCACCGGAACGCGCCGCCGTCCACGCTGACCTGCCACCGGACACTCCCGCCCTCCATATCGGCCGCCAAACGGGTGCCGGTAAAATTCATTCTGATATAGGTCGCTCCATAGCCGCAGCGATAGACGCCGTCCTGCACATCCCAGCGACCGAAATACTGAATATACGGCGAATCCGCGGGTATTTCCTTCAGGGATGCCGTGGACATGCCAATCCCCGCGAAGAGGACCGACAGAATCAGCGTCCACACCGTCGGAAAAAACCGTTTGCCTCTTTTGGGCCGCATAGCCTTCACCTCAAAGCGATATTGGTTTTTTAGAGGCCCTCTTAAAAATCAAGCCCGGCCTCGCATCAAAAGTCGATGTCGCACTCAAACAACCGGTTCCAGGGATAGGATACCCGGAGATTCCGTAGGGAGATATAGGACGGCAGCGGGATGTTCTTTGCCGCGAACTCCGCCATCCACGCCGTTCCCTGCTTCATCGCCGCGTCGCGTTTCCCGTTCAGGTGCATGCCGTCGCCTTCCCCGGGGAAATTTCCCAGCGCGCCGGCGAGGCGGCCCCGGATGTTGGCCTGGTAGGCCCACTCGTCAAGGTAGCGTTTCAGCCGGAGCGCCTCGGCGTCCGGCGGCGTCATCCATTTAGTCAAAAGGCCGGAGCCAATCAGAAAGCCCATGGTGTTGGTCGCCGTGTTCCAGCCGCCGTAGGCGCGAAGCCGCTGCAGCAGCCCTTCCTGCCGGAGCTGCTCCATCAGCGCGTTGTCGGCTCCGTTGGCAAAGGCGATGTCGCCGACGCCGACCGGATAGCCTTTTTCGACCAGCTCCTTTACCATCGAAACAAACTCTCTCGTGCCGCGGTTCGGGCGAATCGTATTGGAGGGCGCGTTCGCTTCCCGCGTCCTGCCGTCCGGAGCGGTGCTGACGGCCAGCACCAGTTCCGCGCGCTCCGGCGCCGGAATCCTGAGGCCGCCGGCGGCCACGATGGTGGCGTCAATGTCGATCCCGATTTCCTCAAAAGAATAGCTGGGAATCGTATGGCGCCCCGTGCCTTCGCTATAGGCGACACAGACAAGGGGATAATCCCGCCTGTCGTCATTGACGGCGCGGCAAAGCATGACCATGGCCAGCTCGTCGGAGCCGGCAATCACCTGGAAGCGCGTCTTTCCCAAATCACGGCCGTATTCCCGCAAGCGGCGGATCTCATAATGCGTCTGGGACAGCGGGGCGCTGTCGTCGCCGCCCACGAACAGGAAGGAGAATACCCCCTGCCGCGCGAGATCGATGAGGGATTCATTGGCGTCGTAATTGAGTTGGTGCCGTTCTTCCCAGGACTTCATGACCGCCGGGGAAATCTCTTGCTGCAGGCGCTCCATTTCCTTTTGGTCCCGCCGGTTTCCCTGCCCCATGTCCACTTTGTCCCGCAGGGCGGAATACTCGTAGATTTTCACGGCGTGTTTCTGGTATTCCGCCGGCTCCATACCAGGGCCGGAATGGGTGTTGCTCAAAAGGGTGCGCAGCACCGTGCTGAAGCCGTAAAGGGGAAGGCGGGGAAACGCCTCGTGCAATTCCCGGAACCGCTGCACCCGCGCCGAAAGCGTCGCCTGATCCCATTCGTGGTTGCGAGAGCCCACGAGACTCCCGTAAAGCATGGCGTCCGTCGATATGACCGCCGCCCCGGCGCCGGGGGCGTTTGCCCGGAGCCAGTCCCAGAGCCTGTCCGGATCGCCGTAGCGGTCCACGCTGCCCAGAAGTTCGTCCGGGGGAACGACCATCTCATAGCCGAGTTTCGCCGCTACTTCCCATGTCTCACGGTCGGTGATGGGGCGGTTGTCAAGGGGGATGAACAGGATCCGCTTCCCTTGTCCCACGCCGGCCGCCTGCCCCGTCCCCATGAAGCCGGGGGAAAAGAGCAACGCAATCAGTACAACGATAAACCCGATCGTTTGTCTCGCCAAAATCATCATCTCCTTTTCCGGATACAGCGCCCGCCGTGCCTGTCGGCCTGACGCGCGGTTCCCATGAACGAGGTTCCTTTCATGAATTATACGGTAAATACCAAGCGATTTCAATCACCAACCAAAAACAGCCGCCGGGCATTTTCTCGCTCCGGCGGCTGTTTTGTGTTCATATTCGTTTTTGACACGCGCCTTCAGTGGATTTTCAGCACCGCCATAAAGGCTTCCTGGGGGACTTCGACGCTGCCGACGGCTTTCATGCGCTTCTTGCCCTCCGTCTGCTTTTCCAGCAGCTTGCG
>JAFSWT010000011.1 GCA_017444395.1 Schwartzia sp. (in: firmicutes)
GCTTCCACGACTCTGTAGCAGATCAAAAAATCCCACTCTGTTACGCCGATTACATCCATACAAAGCGAGTATTCTATGATGGAGCGCACATGGGACAAGGATGTGCTGCCCTTCTGCCAGGACAATAATATCGGGGTCGTGGCATTCTCACCGATGGGCAACGGTTTCCTCTCCGGCAAGTACAGCGCGAAGGACAGCTTCGCGAAAAACGACCTGCGCTCGGTGATCACGCGATTCAGCAAGGAGAACATGGAGGCGAACGAGCCGCTTCTGGCGCTGGTGCGGAAGTACGCGGCACAGAAGGGCTGCACCCCGGCGCAAATCGGGCTGGCCTGGGTGCTCGCGGGCTGGGATTTCGTCGTGCCGATTCCCGGCATGAGAAAAGAAGAACGCGTCGTGGAAAACCTCGGCGCGGCGGACGTGACGCTCACGCCGGAGGAATACGGCGCGCTGAACGCGGAACTGGCAAACATCAAAATATACGGCGACCGCGACGGCAAGGACATCAAGAAGATGGGAACCGTGCCGGATAATGTGGTACGGTAAAACAGTCATCCCCTTCACCAGCAGCGGCGGCAGCCCCCTCGCGGACAGCCTCGGCAGCGTCCGTGCCTCGGCGGCGGGAGCGACGATCGGAAACGGCATCCTCGCGAGCGACGCCGGCGACGTTGCTCCGTGGATAAGCAGTCTCGGCTACGCGAAATAATACGCGAAATAATACTCGCTGTAAGAAATAAAAATTTCTAACAGCGAGTATAAAAGCATCATGACAAAAAAGCGTCTGCCTTGTGCGTATCGGCACAGTGCGGGCGCTTTTTTGTCTGGAATCATTCTGACGCGTGGCAAAAAAATTCAATAGCAAACAAATATTCTCTTGATACTTATACCTATATAGGTATATAATGCGTTTAGTAGATTTCATGGCGAAAGTATACCATATACCTATACAGGTATGGAGAGAGGAGATTTTCATGCACAGCCAACTATCCGAATACAAGGCGCTTCTGTCCGCGCCGGGAAGGAAGCGGGACGCGATTCTCCTGGCCGGGGGCGGCCTGTTCTTGTTGCTCAGCCTGCTCAACAGCCGTTTCCGGTTCCTGCCGCTTCCGTTTGACCTGGTATGGGGGACGATCCTGCTTTGCGGTGTTCCCATCCTGCGGGAGGCGGCAACGGGGCTTTTCATGCGGTTTGACATCAAGGCGGATGTCCTTGTCTCCCTGGCACTGGTCGCGTCCGTTTGCATCCACGAGGATTTCGCCGCCGGGGAAGTGGCTTTCATCATGCGGCTGGGCTCGTTGCTGGAGGAGCTGACCGTCGCCAGGGCGAGAGCCGGCATTGAGAAATTGGCGCGCCTTGTGCCGCAGGAGGCGCGGGTGCTTGTCGCCGGGGAAGAGATCATGAAGCCCTCCGGGCAGGTCGTGGCCGGGGACAGGATCCGGGTGCTCCCGGGGGAGACGATTCCGGCGGACGGCGTCATCCTGTCGGGGCAAACCTCCGTCAACCAGGCGGTCATGACCGGAGAATCCCTTCCGGTGGACAAAGGCCCCGGTGATGAAGTGACCAGCGGCACGATAAACCAATGCGGCGCGTTTGAGATGCGCGCCTCCGTGTCCGGCGGGGACAATGCCATCCGCCGGATGATCCGGCTGGTGGAAGCAGCGCGGGCAGACAAGGCGGCCATCGTGGGGCTGGCGGACTGCTGGGCGACATGGATTGTGATTCTCGCGTTGTCTTTCGCCGCGTTCACCTGGTTCTATACCGGGGAAGCAACCCGGGCGGTGACAGTCCTTGTCGTCTTTTGCCCCTGCGCTTTGGTTCTGGCCACGCCGACTGCCGTCATGGCGGCGATTGGTAACGCGACGGCGCATGGCTTTCTCGTCCGCGAGGGCGACGCTTTGGAGCGATTGGCGCAGATTTCCCACGTCACCTTTGACAAGACGGGAACGCTGACTTCCGGCATCCCGGTTGTCAGCGCCGTGGAAACGATGTCCGGCCTTTCCCCGCAGGAAATCTATGCCTTGGCGGCTTCGGCGGAAACCTATTCCGAGCATCCCCTGGGCAAGGCGGTTGCCAAATGCTACGGGGAAAAGGCGGATGTGCCGGAGCGATTTTCCATGACGCCCGGCGAAGGCGTGTCCGCCGTCGTGCGTGGGCAGGAAGTAGCGGTCGGGAACGAACGGTTGCTGGCGCGTCTTGGATTGGCGAAAGCGGCCAGGGAAGTCCGCACCTCGTTCCGGGATTATGGCACGGCGGTTTACGTTGCCGTGGGAAACCGCCTTGCGGGCTATATCGTCCTGACCGACACGCTCCGGAGGGAAGCCGCCGCGGTCATTCATCAAATACGGGAAATGGGAATCGTTTCCGTACTGCTCACGGGAGACAGGACGCAGGCCGCCACTCCTGTCGCCCAAAGCCTTGGCATCGGGAAAATAAGCGCGGACTGCCGGCCGGAGGACAAAATGAAAGTGATCCGGCAAATGCAGGACAGCGGCCATCTCGTTTGCATGATTGGGGACGGCGTGAACGACGCGCCTGCGCTGAAAGCAGCGCATGTGGGCATTGCCATGGGCGGCGCCGGCAGCGATATTGCCGTTGACGCCGCCGACATCGCGCTGGTGGATGATGAGATCAAGGAGCTGCCGCACCTGTTGGCACTGGCCAGACGGATGATGCGCACCATAAAAATGAATCTGGCGTTTTCCCTGGCGCTGAATCTCGTCGCGGTCATCCTCGCCGCTACCGGGTGGTTCGGGCCTGTCATCGGTGCTCTGGTGCATAACGCAGGCAGCGTCCTCGTCATCCTTCATTCGGCGCTGCTCCTGACATGGCGTATGACAGGCCGGGATTGAAAGATGCGCTCATGGCTGGCTTTACGGTATGCGCTATAGGGACAAAGATATGGATGATGAGGAGGAGAACCCCATGACAAAGAGATTCACCGTTTATTGCAATACCTATGATCTGGAAGAAATCACCGGCAGCTTTGGCATCGAGATTTCCCCGGCGGCGCTGGCGGCGTTTGTTCTGAATCATCCGGAGTTTGATGCGAGGGAAGGCGCCAGGCACGTTGTCGTCCATCCGATTGTTCCTTCATTTGATGACAGCGGTGAAGAGAAGGGCAGAAAAAGCGGGAGCGATACGGAACCCCTCGGATACGAAGTGCGCGTCAATGCCGTGAATATCGGGACAGTACCCGGAGAGGCGGAACAACTCTGCGAGATGGCCCGGATTTTGAAGGGTGATGCCATACGGACGATAAAAGAAGCCGAAATGAAACGTGTCGTCGTGGAGATTGACGAGCCTGCCCCGCCAATGGCCTCCGTGGGTTAAAGTGAACCATACGGTGAAAAATACGCCCGTATGACCTGTCCGGCAAGACGGTTATCCCCTTCGCCACCAGCGGCGGCAGCCCCCTCGCGGACAGCCTCGACAGCGTCCGCGCCTCGGCGGCGGGGGCGACCATCGGAAACGGCATCCTCGTGGGCGACGCCGGCGACGTTGCTCCGTGGATTGCGAAACTCGGCTACGCGAAATAACACATACGATGAAAAGAACCCGCCCGCACTGCACCAAACGAGGCAGTACGGGCGGGTTCCTTTTATTGCTTCGGCGAGAAAAAACCGTCCTCCAAAATGGAAGGCGGCGGTAAACAGGCGAGATTCAGCGCCGGGATAAAATGAGACTGACCCGCGAAGCGGCGGCGCGAATCAAAAACCAGCGAAGGATTATAGATTTCGCTTGGCAAAACCAATGCGGGCTGAACTGTAAACTTAAATTCCACTTACGAAGCACGGAAATGGACAGTGGAAACTACTATTACAGCCCGGGGAAATTCATAGGTCCAAAGCACGAAAAAATGGAAGGAATATCTGTTACAGGCCGAGTCGGGGACATGA
>JAFSWT010000074.1 GCA_017444395.1 Schwartzia sp. (in: firmicutes)
CGCCCGAATATCCCAACGACAACAAAAAATGCTCCGTCGAAAGCTGGAAGGCTCTCAAAAAACTCGCGATTGAAGAACTCAGCAACAAACGTCTTTTCGTCGTCGACGGCTTCTGCGGCACCCACAAAGATACCCGCATGAAAATTCGTTTCATCATGGAAGTTGCTTGGCAGGCGCACTTCGTCACGAACATGTTCATTCGCCCGAAGACGCAGGAAGAGTTTGACCAGGAACCCGATTTTGTCGTCTTCAACGCCTCCAAAGCAAAAGTCACCAACTGGAAAGAACTCGGCCTTAACTCCGAAACAGCGACCGTCTTCAACATCACCGATAAGGAACAAGTCATCCTCAACACGTGGTACGGCGGCGAAATGAAAAAAGGCCTCTTCAGCATGATGAACTACTTCCTGCCGCTGAAGGGAATCGCTGCAATGCACTGCTCCGCCAATACCGACATGAACGGCGAGAATACGGCCATCTTCTTCGGCCTTTCGGGCACCGGCAAGACGACGCTCTCCACCGATCCGAAGCGCCTGCTGATCGGCGACGACGAGCACGGCTGGGACGACAAGGGCATCTTCAATTTCGAGGGCGGCTGCTACGCCAAGGTCATCAACCTCGATAAGGAGTCGGAGCCGGATATCTACAACGCCATCAAGCGCAACGCGCTCCTGGAGAACGTCACCGTGGACAAGGACGGCAAGATTGATTTCGCCGACAAGAGCGTGACGGAGAATACCCGCGTTTCCTATCCGATTGACCACATCAAGAACATCGTCCGGCCGATTTCGGCGGCGCCCCCGGCCAAGAGCGTCATCTTCCTGTCGGCCGACGCCTTCGGCGGGTTGCCGCCGGTCTCCATCCTGACGCCGGAGCAGACGAAATACTATTTCCTGTCGGGCTTCACGGCAAAGCTGGCGGGCACCGAGCGGGGCATCACCGAGCCGACGCCGACATTCTCGGCCTGCTTCGGTCAGGCGTTCCTGGAACTCCATCCGACGAAGTACGCGGAGGAGCTGGTCCGCAAGATGGAGATGAGCGGGGCCCGGGCCTATCTCGTCAACACCGGCTGGAATGGCAGCGGCAAGCGCATTTCCATCAAGGACACCCGCGGCATCATCGACGCCATCCTCTCCGGGGCCATCAACAAAGCGCCGACGAAGAAGCTGCCGCTGTTCGAGCTGGAGATTCCTACCGAGCTGCCGGGCGTCGACCCGAAGATTCTCGACCCGCGCGACACCTATGCCGACGGTTCCCAGTGGGATGCGAAGGCAAAGGATCTCGCCGGCCGCTTCGTGAAGAATTTCGTCAAGTACACGACGAATGACGCCGGCAAGGCATTGGTGGCCGCTGGTCCGAAAGCGTAACCATATTCTCCTGGCTGCTTTTGACGTAGCTATATTGAACGGGAAGCCGTGCGCAAGGCCACGGTTTCCCGTTTTCCATTCTCGTGGTATACTTTTGTCATTGAGTCAATACCGGCGCCGGAAGGAGCGAGATCATGAAAATCTCCGTCTGCTACATCGTGAAAAACGAAGAGGAAAACCTGCCGATGTCCCTGGAAACCGTGCGTGATATCGCTGACGAATTGAACGTCGTCGATACCGGATCCTCGGACGCCACGCCGCGCATCGCGGCTGAGGCCGGCGCCACGGTTATCCCTTTCACCTGGCGCGACGATTTCGCGGCGGCGCGGAATGTCGCGCTGGACCATGCCACCGGGGACTGGATCGTGTTCCCGGACGCCGACGAGGGCTTTTTGCATCCGGAAGCGCTGCGGGAACGGCTACGGGAAATCGACGCGCTGCGCCCTCCGGTCGATGCCGTCATGGTGACGCGGGTGAACCTGGACGGGGAGACAGAGTACGGGAACGATCGCGCCGTCCGGGTTTTCCGCCGTACGCCCGATATCCGGTACCAGGGGCGCATCCATGAAAACATCGTGCATCGTCAGGGTCAGTTCCGGTTATTTCAGGACGATGGTCCGCTGGAAATGTATCATACCGGTTATTCGGGCGCCATTGGCCGCCGGAAGGCCGAGCGGAATCTGCGCCTGTTGCTCCGGGATTTCGATGAATACGGCGAAAATCCCGGCCAGTATCTGTATCTGGCGGATTGTTACATGGGATTGGGCGATTATGCGAATTCGATGAAATACGCTATCCTGGCGCTGGATGCCGAGGTTCAGCCGGTCGCGTCCCGGGTGGACTTGTTTCATGTGGCCATCGAATCCATGCGTCAGCTTGACTGGCCATTGGAGGAACAACTGGCGCTGGCGGAAATGGCAAGGGACGAGTACCCGGAGCAGCCGGAATTCTATGGTGAACGGGGCATGATCCTTTGCGCCCTGGGCCGGTTGGAGGAAGCGCGCGTTTCCCTCGAAAGGGCGCTGGCGCTATATGAGAAACCCGAGGCATCCCCGACGGCGGAAACGTATTTCACCGCGCCGGTTGCGGCCATCGTTTGCGCTCGTCTGGGCGAGCTGGAGGCAATCCGGGGAAACGCCGCGGCAGCGGAAGCGTATTTCCGAAAAGCGCTGGCGCTGGATGGGAAAAACGCGGCCATCCAGGCCAAATATGACAAATTTCGCGGCGAGATTCGATGAAAGAGGGGCGTCGCAAACAGGACCAGCCATGGGCAGGGGCATTCTGCCCATAAGCGGGAACAGGAAACTGTGTTCAGGGCGCGCGGTTTCCTGTTTTCTTGTTTCAAAACGGGAAACGCTGTGATATAATACTGTTATGTAGTGACCTTTTGTCAAGTCCCATTTTGAAAAAATTTTCAGCCAAGAGGCATTTTGAAAGAACCGTAGCCCAGTTTCCGGCAGAGCCACTCTGTTATACGCGGATTGGATACCGCAGTGGAATGGTTA
>JAFSWT010000075.1 GCA_017444395.1 Schwartzia sp. (in: firmicutes)
CAAAAAATCCGGCCTTGTTCAGCCGGAAGGATGAATTCTGCCGCCGGGTATTGAATCATGCACCTTTATGGTATATGATAAACATGAAACCGAGAATAATGCTATGAGGTGCTGCCAATGGAAAAAGTGCGTTATGATGCCGAAACGGGCGAGAAACTGACATGGGAAATCCGGCCGCTGACAATCACCTACAAGGGCCACAGCAAGACCATTGATATGCCCGGCTGGTATCCTTCGGGCGATGGCGAAGCGACATTCCTGCACGAAGATCTGAAAGCCTATGACAAAGCCCTCAAGCAGCTAATGGCAGAAACGGAGCATTTGCTGCAACCGTCGGAAATCCGTGCCATCCGCAAACAGTTAAAAATGACGCAGGTACAGGCGGGAACGATACTCGGCGGTGGCAAGACAGCTTTTCAGAAATACGAAAGCGGCGAAACGCTCCCCAGCCGTGCCATATCAAACCTGCTGCGCGTCCTGTCAAAAGAACCGTCTTTGGTGAATCTGTTGTAAAAAAACGTCCCGGCCTCAAAGTCCAAGGCCGGGACGTTTTCATTCGGCGACGAAATCATTCTTTGCTTCTTGCCGGCTGGGTAATTCGCCCATTAAAAAAGCACCTTGTGGGGGCAAAGTGCTTTGCGGTATAATGTTATCGGTGCTACCACAGCGGTAGGCGGCTTGCCCTCTACGGAGGGAACTGTTACCCTCCGATGACATAGAAACCCGCAAGGGAATCCGACAAAGGAGGGAGCTGATGCCATGACGGTATTGGAGCTTTTGGCCGTTCTCGGCTATACGGCTACGATATTCGCCGTTGGATATACGCTTGGCATGAATGCCAATAAACAGAAATGACCGCCCTAGCCTCAGAAACTAAGCGGTCAAATCTGACTGTCTAAACTGGGCGACCGTCTGCCGGTAGTACCTTTCTTTGTTTATAGTATAGCATAATGGGAAACGTTACGCAAGGGTGACTCATAGCCAAGCAGACAAACGCATCATTTTCCTCTGCTTCATGCTCCAACCCAAACGACGCGACTCTATTTTTTCACGTTCACGCTCCGTCTTCCCCGCCCCGCACTCGTTCCAGCAGCAGCCGGCCGGCTTCTTCCTTGGGCAGGGCGCCGTATTCCTCGTAGTAGGCATGCATCCGGTCGAAGGGCACCCGTTCGATGACCTTCTCGCTGCGCTCTGACAGGGCCAGGATCAGGTATTTGTAGAAAAAGCCGATCCAATACGCCTCGTCGTTGGAATAGCCGCCGGGCGCCGCGCCCTCCGTGTGGAGCTCCTCGTCCTCGATCAGGTCGAGGGAATAGGACGGAGCCGCGATCTGATAGTACGAATAATCGTCATCGAGGCCGCCTGCCGCCAGCTCCGAGGTCATGTACCGCTCCACATAGCCCCTGAGCTCGTGGCCGAGCCGGTTGGCCATGGCGAAAATCTTTCCCTGCTTGTTGCACCGCTCGAAAAGCACCGGCAAATCCGCCTGCGCCATGAATGTCCCCTCCCCTGCGCCTCATCTTCAGCCGATTTCAGGCCTTCTCCTTCTCGCTGAACTCGTCGGCGACTTTCAAAATCGCGTCCTGTACCGCGAAGAAAGCGTCCACGATCTGCGGGTCGAAATGGGAGCCGCGCTCCTCCCGGATGATGCCCAGCGCCTTTTCGTAGGGAAAGCCCTTCTTGTAGCTGCGGTTCGACACCAACGCGTCGAAGACGTCAGCCACCGCCATGACCCGAGCCGACAGCGGGATTTCCTCGCCGGCCAGCCCCGTGGGATAGCCCTTGCCGTTCCATTTCTCATGGTGATACGTCGCCAGGTTCCGCGCCTCGTTGAGGTACTCCGAGCCCGGCACCGACCGGATGATGCGGTCGATGATGCGTCCGCCCTCGGTCGTATGGGACTTCATGATCGTGAATTCCTCGTCGGTCAGCTTGCCCGGCTTGTTCAGGATGGCGTCGGGCACGGCGATTTTTCCCACATCGTGCAGCGGCGCCGAGGTCACCACGTTGTCGATGAACTCGTCCGTCAGCACGTCGGCGAACAATCCCTCCCGCCGCAGCTCCTCCAGGATGATTTTCGTGTAGGCCGCCGTCTTGCGAATATGCTGGCCGGTGTTCTCGTCCCGGCTCTCCACCATGTCCGCCAGCGTCAGGATCAGCACCCGCTGCATGGTGGAAATCGTCTCGTTCTTTTGGCGGATATCCTTCATGGACCGGACGCTGTCCTCCGTCATCTGCACGAAGGACCGGTAGAGGTTCTCGATCTCGTCCCCGGTCCGGATATTCAGATGATGGATCTCGTCCAGGCTCTTTTCCATGGCCTCGGCGCTGCTCAGGGCGAAATCCCCCGTCGCCCGGGCCATCGTGTTGATGGGGACGATCAGATTGTTCTTCGCCAGCCAGAAAGCCAGCAGCAGGATCACCAGGAATATCCCCAGGAAAATCCCCACCAGCCGCCACAGATACGCCCGGGACTGCGCCCGCAGCTCGTTCATCGAGATATCCGCCGCCGCGTAGCACCGGCAGTTGCCCACGCTGTCATAGACCGGCACATATACCGTCAGCAGCCAACCGTATGTCTCATCGGAAATCACCGGCTCGATGAGCCGCCCCGCCAGAAGCGCCGGCAGGTATTCCCGGAACGCCTCGTCAAAGGGGATCACCGCGCCCGGCTCCTCCCCCTCCATATCGTCGGTGTCGAGGTCGAACACCACATGGCAGCCGTCCTCCCGGATCTGATACACATAGACATACTCGATGTCCACCGAGCTGTCCCGGATCTTGTAGAGCCGCTGCTTCGTCTCCAGATAGCCCGGCGCCCGGATGCCCTCCGTCATATACGACTCTACCCGGTCCGGATCGACGACGCTGGCCGCCAGCCGCGCTGTTCCCTCGCCGAGCCGCTTGTGCTGCTCAATGGCAGCGTCCATATAGAGCTTATAGCTGATGGCCGCTGACGCGAAACCGAATACGAACAGCGCCACCGCCAGCATCAGGATGATCTTCGTGCGAATCGAATGCCGCCGGCACACCTTTCCGTCCTCGTCGCCCCGGCCCCCGGCCGCGACGCTGGAATCTGTCGCCATCATGGATATTCCCCTCCCGTTCCGTTCCTTTTATCATACCACAGGAACGGCCGGGAAACAAGAAATCCATTGCGGCCGCGATGTTTGACATTTGGGAGGGGAATGGGTATGATAAAGGAAAACGAACCCTGCGGAAAAGAGGTACGCGTTATGTGCAGTTTGTCAATTCAAGTGCCGGAAGAAGTCCTGCTGTGCATCAATACAACCGAGCAGGATTTGTCCGCGTACACCAGCAAACTCCTCGCCATGAATCTGTATGAGCAACATCGGATTTCCCTGGGCTACGGCGCGCAGATAGCCGGAATGCCGGAGGAGGATTTCATCTACGAGCTTGGACGCGCCGGCATCAGCATTTTCTCCTTTGCTTCGAAGGAGGAAATGGCGTCGGAGTTTACCAATGCGTAAGGTGGTAGTCAACTCCAGCCCGCTGATCGCCCTCGGCGGAATCGCGCAGCTTCATTTGCTGCGCACGTTGTACGGCTCTGTTATGATACCCGATGCCGTTTACCGGGAAATCTCGGCGAAGCCCGATTCCGTCTGCAAGAAAACAGTGGATGAAGCGCGGGACTGGATTCAGGTGTACTCTATTGAAAACCTGCTGGCGAAAAACATGTTCCAATCCCGCCTCCATGCCGGAGAAGTGGAAGTGCTGATTTTAGCGCAGGAGAAAGCTGCTGATTTGGTCATTATGGACGACGCCCTTGCGAAACGCCACGCCAGGTATCTCGGTATGCGTGTAACAGGTACGCTCGGTGTCCTGATGAAGGCCCGCCGGGAAAACCACATTACGGCTTTGCGACCTCTCATCAGGAAGATGCAAAGAATCATGTGTACATATCCGATGCCATAGCCGAAGAGTGCTTACGAATCATCGGAGAATGAGGTCTCTCATTACGAATTGCCCCGCAACCGCGGGGCTTTTTTGCTGTGAACCATGCGGCCAGCTTGCACCCGCAGAAAAAAGCGGTGGGGCCGCCCCCACCGCTCTGTGGCTCTCCGGGTGCACTATCGCGCTGCCGCCAACAGCGCCAGCAGCGCCGCCACCGTCCAGGCGAGATTGCGCTGGCGCTCAAGGCGCGCCCTCGTCCGTCGCTCCTCGCGCTCGTACGTCTGCAATAATCTGTTGGCATTCTCCAATGATTTCTGCTGCCCGGCCAGTTCCCCCGACAGCCTCTCCAGCCGTCTGGCGAGCGCGCTGGAGCTCTTCTCGGACGCCCGCAGCTTCTCCTCGGAGGCACTCAGCGTCTCCTGCAAGCGTATGAGCCTCGTCTGCTGCCCGGCGTTCTCGCTCGACAACGCTTCCAAGCTCTGTTCGAACCGCGTCAGCTCGTCCTCCCGGATCGGGTACGTCCTTGCCGCCGCCTGCGCCGAGGAAAAGGCCCAAAGCCAGACCGCCAAGCAGAGCCACCAGAACGCCCAGCAGTATCTTCCTGCCCGTTTCATTCACGACCGCACCTCCCTCAGGCAGACATTCCCGTCGAAACAGCGGCTCCCGATCTCCAACCCGTCGGTGTACTGCCAGAGGGCCGCGTCCGGCCAGTCGCAGGCCCCGTCCGTCCACTGGGCGCACCAGACCGGCACGTCGTCCCCCAGCGCCGCCATGTCGAGCCGGTTCTCCAGCCAGTCAAGGCTGGCATAGACGCCGGCCGGGTAGCCGCGGCACCCGCAGGCATCCACGAAGGCGCGGCAGAGTTCCGTCAGTGCCGCCCCCTCCGTCAGGCCGCAGCGGGCCTTGAAGCCGTCGGCGTCCTCCATGTCCAGCCAGACGCCCAGCGGCAAATCGCCGGGAACCAAATCGCAGGCCGCCAGCGTATCGCCGAGAAACCGCGCCTCCGCCCCGGCCATCGTCTCGTCCAGCGCGTAGCTGTAATAATAGACGCCCAGCGCCAGCCCGGCCCCCGCGGCGCCGTCGAGGTTTTCCCGGAAACGGTCGTCCAGATGCCGCCGCCCGTAGCCGAGGCGCAGCACGGCGAAATCCATACCCGCCGCCCGGACCGCCGCCCAATCCACCGGGCCGTTGTGCTCCGAGACATCAATCCCCCGCCGGCCCTTCCATTCCGTAAACACGCTCAACCCCTCCCCTTCAGTTTCGCCGCTAGCTCCGCCAGCGACTTCACGCCGGCGTCGCTAAGATTTTCCACGATCGACAGTGTTTCCGTCACCGCCATGTAGCTGACAATCAACCGCAGCAGCCAGCCCGGCGCCCCGATGGCCGCCATCATGCCGTCGGCCAGGCAGGCCACCAGGACACAGACGGCGTAGAGCAACAGTTTGCTCAGGCCGCGTTCCTTCATCGTGCGGCTGTCGATCCGCCCCGCCCGCCGGGCCGCCGGAATAGCCAGCACGGCGCCCATCAGCGACACCGCCTGCCCCCGTTCCCGGCAATAGGCGTAGGCCAGCGCGATCCAGCGCGTCAGGCAGTCCAGGACCACCAGCAGCGAAAAACAGGCCAAAAGCGAAGCGTGCTGCCGCAGCGCCATCGCCAGCGCCGCGCTGGCCGCCGCCTTTTCCCAGAAATCGCTGAAAAATCGCCGCAGCGTCGGCCAAAATGATTCCCATTCCATAAACATAGTCTTCTCCTTTCCCGTTCGTACAATCCCGATTCCCATTATCCGACACGACCCCGCCTCCGGGGCAGTTTCCGCCCGCCCCGGCGGCTCATTCCCGGCCGGCCTCCCCCTCCGGCCTTCACCAGGATATATGCAGTCAGCCCCACAAAAAAACAACGCCGGACGGAAAAATAATCCGCCCGACGGAAAAAAACGCGACAAAAAAAGCGGTCGCCCAGTAACGATTTCTTGCCGTAAAAAGTCAAAAAGACAAATGAAATACTGGACGCGAAAGGCAAAAGCCCTTGCTATTACTGGCTTTCTCCGGTTTATATCCCCCTTTTTTGCGACTTTTCCTACTGAACAAAACGCTTGTCACAGTGTCAAATAAAAATTTCTTTCTTTCCGTCCTTTCCCGGCCGGATCCCCTCCTGTCACCGCACCGGCTCCTCCGGCTCCTCCAGCGCCTCCAGCAAAAAGCTCACCGGGCGGAAGCCGTCGTTGCAGGAAATCATCGCCGACCGTGGATTCTTCATCCAGCCGTCGTAAAAGTCCCTGGCCCCGCAGGCCAGCGCCATCACGAAGGGCGACAGCGAGCCCCAGGCGCTCTCACAGAAGCCCTCGGGCCGCTGACCGTCCCGGGCGATGAACACCTGTCCCTCCCCGACATCGCAGGCGTGCTCGATGGGATTCTCATATTGCTCCATCAGATCCCGGTAGCAGGCCCGCCGCACCGCGGTAATCCGTACGCTTCGCATATCCTTCCTCCGTTCTCTCCGCCCGTCACCGGTCCTCCCGCAGGGCGTGAATGATCTCGGTCAACCCGCGGTGGCGCACCGCCCGCGGCTCGAATCCCAGCAGGTTGTATATCGCCTGCATCACCGCCCCGGCGCCGAATGTGCTGATCAGCGTGCCGATGCCCACCGGGCCGCCCAACAGCCAGCCCGCCAGCAGCACCACCGCCCACATCAGGATCTGCACCGCTCCGATGGGCAGCCGCGGCAACCGCTTGCCCAGCCCCACCAGCAGCGCGTCCCGCGGTCCGCATCCCTGCCCCGCTTTCATATAGATGCGCATGCCCAGCGCCATGAACACGAAGCCCGCCAACAGGGCGACCAGCCCCGGCCCCAGGCGCTCGTTCAGTGGGAACGGGTTCAGCGCGTTGAAAAGCTGTACGAAATTCCCGGTCAGCAGCGCGTCAATGACCGTGCCACAGCCGATCCGTTCCTTCAGCAACAGATCGACGCCCAGCACCGTCACGCCGATGAACGTCATGGCCAGACCGTAGTTCAGCGGCGTGTGCCGGGCAATGCCCATGCCCAGGCAATCCCAGGGCGCCAGCCCCAGATTGGCGTAAATCGTCAGATGGACGCCGAAGGCAAACACCAACAGCCCGGCGGCAATCCGTAGCCATTCCCGGACAATCGCCCGCCGCCCGGCCCGACGTTCTCGTCCCTTCAAGGATTCCCCGCCTCCCTCTTTCTCCCCCGAATACCGTTTCCCATGCCGTTTATAATTCGCTGTCCCCCGCCGCGGTTCCTGCCGCCGCCGCGAAGCGACGCCAGAAAAAGTTTGCGCGGAAACGGAAAGTCTTCGCAAAACCGAAAAAAGAGGCTCGGCTCGCCCCCCTCCGGGAGGGGGGTAGGGGGGAGCCAGCGGACGTGAGATAGGCTTTAGAGTAAAGTGAATGGCCGACGTGATTTTACGGGTTGCGTAGAACAAATCTGACGGTTTGCATAGTTTTATCATGCAGTGGGTCTCCTTCCGGCTCGCAAGCTCGCCACCTCCCTCTCTGGGAGGCAAGCAGAGCCAGCTTTTGACAATAGAGCTAAAGCCCGAGGGTTCACGCAACCCGAAATGTGATATTCCTCCCTGCCATATTCATCTGAAGCGATGCGAATGGTCGTTGAAGCGATGCGAATGGTCAAAAAATACCATTCACATCGCTTCAGATACCATTCACATCGCTTCTATTGCAATTGGGAAACGGGACGGAGTATAATGATGGACGGTGAAGTATGTCGCGTTGGCTGGCGAACGGGGCCTGGGGTGTGGCGTGTTGGCCGCCCCGGCTTGTGCGGCGGCGGGTAGCGATAGAAAGGAAGGAAAGCGTATGTTCATGAGCAATGCCCACGGGGGGGGAACAACCGTTCTATAGGCGGGACGATTTCCCCGGTTCGTTTACAGGGGAGGCCGGGCGCGGCGCGGTGTCCCCGGTTTCGCACGCCCTTTTTGGCTGTCCTGCCGGTGTGGATGCCGGCGCGGCCTTCGGTGCCGGGCGGGCCTCCTTGGCGGCTGCGGCGGGAAGGAGGGCGTGAACAATGGTGGAATACAAACAATGGATTCCGATTAACGACGACAGCAGAACGTATTCCTCTGATAATGAAACCCTCTACAACGGATCGACCATCGTAGCTGCGAACCACGATGACACCATTGGCTACAACGTTTCGCTGGCGGGCATATTCCAGTCCTATAACGTGGCTGACAGTGTCAAATCGGCTGACGGTGTCATCGACCTGGCCGAAGGCGACGATTCCGTTACGCTCCTCAGTGTCAAAAATTCGACTTCCCACATCTCCCTGCGCGGCGGCAACGATACCCTTTTTTTCACAGAGAGTAGTAAAGCTTATCCCTTGCGTAACGCCGAGGTTGACCTGGGCGAAGGGAACGACTCGCTGTATATCAGAAATTCCAATAACTATGGGGTTGTCAGCGACAGCACGGTCCGGGCCGGCGCCGGCAACGACACCCTCTGGTTCGCGGGCGGTGTCGATCATAACGGGGGGGGAGATGTCTGCCTCGACCTTGGCACCGGCGCCGACGTCGTTTCCGTCGGCGGCTGGATGAAGCATACCAGCCTGACCGCCGGCAATGGCGACACCGTCGGCGATTCGATTTCGGTGGGCGACATTACCGAGTTCAGCCAGTTTACCCTGGGCGACGGGGCCAACCGGCTGGAATTTCTGGGAGTCAATGGCGAAAGAAAAAGCGCCGACGGCGTCACCATCACCGGCGGCAGCGGCGACGATACCCTCTATTTCCAGAACTGGATTCTATGCAGCGCCAAGGACGAGCGCAATGTCATCGACCTGGGAGCGGGGGCCGATTCCTTCTACGTCGGCGGCGTGGCGCAGAAAATCAGCCTGACCGCCGGCGACGGCGACGATTCGCTGACGTTTCAGGGCGGCCTGGACGCACCATCAGTGGGCAACATCGTCGACCTGGGCGAAGGCGATAACCACCTGACCGTCGGGGCGCAATCGCCCTACTATCGCTGTTTGAATATGACCAGCGTCAAGGGCGGCGGCGGCAAGGACTTTGTTTCGTTGCAGGGCGGGTTGTGCGATTCCGGCATCAGCCTGGGGGGCGGCGCCGATTCCATCGTGGTCGCTTCGCTGGAGGGAGCATCTGCGCTGGGCTGGCTGGGCGAAACGACGTTCAACCTGGGAGATGACGACGACTTCGTGTCCATCCAGGGCGACATCAGTCATTGGGTCGACATCTGGGGCGGCGCCGGCGACGACTCCGTCATCATCGACGGCTCGGTGAAAGCGTATCACGGCACCGAGGACACCCTGCACGTGCCCTGGGTCATGCTGGGGGACGGCGACGACTATCTGCGGCTGTCCAGCGTGGCCGAGGACGGCACGAATATCCGCGTCAATCCCGGCGCCGGGGCCGACAGCATTTCCCTGCACCGGCCCGAGGATATCAAAAAGCTCATCATCACCGACAGCCGGAGCGGCGACTCGAACCGGACGCTGACAGCCGACGACTGCATCATCCTCGACGAGGGCATGGAGGATATGATGCAGCACCTGTTGATGGACGAGCAGGGCTTCCTCTACTACGACAACGTTAAGACGGGCGTTCAGGTGTCGCCGGACGAGCAGGGCGAATACGGCATCAACGTGCAGAGCGGCACCACGGGGGAGCGGACAATGCTGCGCCCGGATGGCTACGTGGATCCGACGCCGCCGTCCCCGACGACGCCGGGCGGCGACACGCTGCCGGCGGGCTATTGGAACAGCGACGGCGTCTATGTCATCACCGGCGTCGAGGGGGCCGACAACAACATCGACATCACCGGCCTCGACAGCGTCGTCATCGTGTCGCTGTCCGGCGGCAATGACAGCGTCACGGCGGCGGGCCGCGGCGATACGATCCTGACCGGCGGCGGGAGTGACAGCGTAGTTGTCAGCGGCACCAGCGGCGGCACTATCGACCTGGCCAGCGGCGACGATACCCTGTATCTGGCGGCCGACAATGGTACCGTGAACCTCGGCGGCGGCAGCGACCGGGCCACCGTGGGCGGGAACAACGCGAAGGTTGACCTCGGCGAGGGCAGCGACGCCATGGAACTCATGGGCCTCCATGCCACCGTCACCGCCGGCACCGGCGACGACACCATCCGCGTCAACGGCGGCAGCGCCGCCACATTGTATCTCGGCGAGGGCAGCGACTCCCTCTACAGCCGGGGCAACTGCGAGACGATTTACGCCGGCACCGGCGACGACACGTTGATTTTCGACGGCACCGGCGGCGCCACCGGCAGCGACGGCTTCCACTACATCGACCTCGTCGAGGACAACAACCTTGTCAGTATGCGGGGCGGCGACGGCCACACCACGATTGCCGGCGGCGTCTCGGCGGATAGTTTGTACTTCACCGGCGGCGACGTGGAACGCGACGTGCTGGACCTGGCCGCCGGCAACGACTACGTCTTCTTCGACAGCCAGGCCGGCCAGAGCTTCGGCGGCAACATCGCCCGGGCCAACAACACCACGTTGCGGGCCGGCATCGGCGACGACAGCGTCTATGCCTGGTCGGCGGAGCAGGCCATCATGGACGGCGGCACCGGCGACGACAGCATCAACATCGTCAACGCCCGCTATACCACGATCGTCAGCGGATCCGGCGACGACTCCATCGTCCTCGGCACTGACGTCAGCGGCAACAACGCCACCGACAACAGCACCGGCTACAACGTCGTCAACCTGCGCGGCGACGGCACCGGCAGCGGCCATAACATCGTCACCATCG
>JAFSWT010000076.1 GCA_017444395.1 Schwartzia sp. (in: firmicutes)
AAGCCGGAAAGCTCGAGGCGGTCGGCCCCGTCGCCGAGAACGAGATTGGCGCCGTTGCCCGAAACCGTCGCCGCGTCGTTGCCGGTGCCGAGGTCAACCCGGCCGTAGTCACCGCTGACGGTCACGGTATCGTCGCCGCTGGCGGCGCTGACGGTGGCGTAGTCCCCGGCGAGGTCGAGGACGTCGTCCCCGGCGCCGAGATCGACACTGGCCCCGGTGCCGCCGGTGATTGCCACGACATCGTTGCCGTCGCCGAGGGTGGTCCGCAGGTTGTCGCCGCTGATGAACACGTTGTTGTTGCCGCCGCCGAGATCGACCTGGAGCCCCGTCCCGGCCAATATCGCGATGTCGTCGCCGTCGCCGGCGGTGACGGTGGCCCCGTTGGCGGTGATATTCATGAAGTTGTCCCCTTCGCCAAGGTCGGCCCGGACATTCGAGCCACCGAGCATGGCGATGTCGTCGCCGTTGCCGGCGGTGATGGTGGCCCCGTCGGCGGTGGTGTTGATGAAGTTGTTGCCGCCGCCGAGACTGGCTGTGATATTCGAGCCGGAAAGCCTCGCAATGTCGGCGCCGTCGCCGGTGGTGACCGTGGCCCCTTTGGCGTCGAGGTCGAGGACGTTGGCGCCGGCGCCGAGGTCGATGTTCGCCCCGTCGCCGCGGACGGTGACAGTATCCGAGTCGTCGCCGGCGGTAACGGTGACGCCGTTGCCGCTGTAGTCGAGGACGTTGTTGCCGCTGCCGAGGGAGACAATGGCCCTGTCGCCGCGGATGGTGGCAGCATCGTTGCCCTCGCCGGCGTCCACGGTGACGCCGCTGCCGGAGAGACTCAGGGAATCGTCGCCGGTGCCGAGGTCGACGACGGCCCCGCTGCCGTTCGTCACCGTGACCTTGTCGTTGCCGCCGTCGGTGAGGATGGTATCGGCGAAGCCGGCGGCGACCACGGTATCGTTGCCGCTGCCCAGGGACACGATGGCCACGCTGTCAAAGCCGCTGATGTCGATGTTGTTGTTGCCGGTGGAACCGGTGACTACATAGACGCCGTCGTCGTTATAATACCCCGGCGGCAGGGTATCGACAGGCTGGGTATCATCGCCGCCGCCACCGCCACCGACAAACTTGTTATTGGTGCCCCCATCGCTGATGATTGCTATATCAGTATCCTTTACCGCACCATCCATTAGGACAACAGTATTGTTGCTGCTCCCATCTTTGAAAGTAATAGCGTCCTTTTGCGAGGACTTATAGGCGTAAATCGTATTGTTCGAACCACCACTGTACAGGTAATCGGTATGAGCATCGGCGGTGAGATAAATCTTATTGCCACTTCCTTCATTTATGTCAATGACATCATTGCCCGCCCCGGCTTCAATGGTATTGTCGTTCGCGGGCATGGCAGGATTACCACCCCAAGCTTCAGCACCGATGATAAAACAATCATTTCCGGAACCACCCACGAGACTATTGTTGGAACCGCCAAAATCTGAAAACGTCGTACTTTGTGTGGCGCTCCCCTTGAGCGTATTATGCGACGCCGAAGTACCTGCTGTGAAATTGTAGGCACTTACTACCCAAGTCGGATCTTCATATGTATTTGGCAATGTTCCGGTTGAGAGGTCAACATTGTTGTAACTTCCTTCCATCCGGAACTCAACGTTTAACTCTTGTCCGAAGAGTTTTGTAACATTGCTAAAGGAATTCGTCCCACCAGTAACCGTAACCGAAGCTCTGGCGCCAGGTTGTGGCACTTCTGAAAGCGTACTTAAACTAGTGTATTCAGCTCCGACCGCCGATATTGTAGCAGAATATGAGTTACCTCCGTCTGACGAAGTCACCAATAATGATGATGCCATAAATCTTCCTCCTGTCTTCTCCCCAGCGAACCGTCCCCGCCGCCAGCACCGGACTTCGCCCCGCGCCGCCGCCGCGAACGTTCGCCGTATTCTGATCCTTTTCCCGCCGCCCGGTTCTTCCCTGCCGTTATCGTCCCTCCCCACAAATTTCGGGCGGCCAAATACGTTTCCGGAAGTATTTCCCCCTTTTCCCGCCCGTTTCCTGCTGTACCGCGGTACAGTTTTTCCCCCGCCTCGCCCCAAAGTAACCTGTACCTGGCAGGAAAAGCATGGCAGAAAATCCTTGGCCGGCAAGCGATAGAGGGTGGTACAGGGAATAGAAGTTCGGTTTTAAGGGCGAGAAACCAAAATTCTTATCGAAGATTCGTATTAACCAAATATAGGTTCCCAATTCATTTTTCGCCGTTGCAAAATGAACAGCCGCCGAAGCAAAGCGAGTGGCTTTGTTTCGGCGGCTGTATATTATGCCGGGATATCATGTGTTGTACTGTTTAATGATTGCGGCATACTTTTCCTGTTCTTTGTCGGGAATCTCCAATACCCACAGGATATATTCGGCAGGATAATGCTTTTCCCTCATGAGTTCGCAAATGGCACGAGCTGTAGCCAAAACCTTGTCATCTTCATTGGCGTATTTTACGCTTGTTTTCACGTAGCCTTCAATGTACCCTTCCCGCCGTTGATCCATTAGCGCTGCTTCCAACCACATATAGTTCCGCCTCCCCGGTCAAAAAATCACACCAGCGCGGCGTACTTTTTCTGTTCCTTCGGTGGGACATTCAGAAAATCCATTGCCTGTTTCACCGTCATATTAAGTTTTTCCATCACTATGCGAATGTTCTCGACTTGTTTTTCTTCCACAGCTTCGCGCATATGCTCTTTAATTGCCATTTGCAATGTCATATACTCCACCCTCGTTTCGTCATGTTGTTTCACTCTCTCGACTTCGGCGGCGATGGTTTGTGTGAATTCGCCCTCGGCGGTTTTGCCGTCCACATAGGCGAGGAACCTGGCGATGTCGTCGTCCACTTCGCCCCGCGTTCCTTTGGTGTTCAGGAAGATTCTGACGGTTTCGTCGCCCAGTTCCAGACCGTCCTGCTCGTGGCAGCGGTTGGTGAAGGTATACATCCGGCGGTCATTGCCCGGGAAGGGGTCAAAGGTGCAGATAAAGATAACAAAGGACAGCTTGAGGTCGGTGTATTCCTGCCCTTTCTCCAGCACATTCAGGTCAATCATGGCCTGATAGTAGCGGGTGCGCTTGAAGCCAGCCGGCGGATTTTTCCACCGTCTGCATCTCGATGTCAATCATCGTACCGGTTTCGGTCTCGACATAGAGGTCAAGCCGGACGCTCTTCTTCACGGGACTGGCCGTCAGCGTTTTCTCCGCTTCGGGATAGTTGATTTGCTTTACCTTGATATGAAGGAGTTTCTCGATGAGCCGCCGGCAAATGTCCGGGTTCTGCATGACCTTCTGGAACAGGAAATCGTCGCAGATGGCAAGCTCTTCCCAGGTCTTGATCCGTCCCATTCCGGCACCACCTCCTTTTCCTTCATTTTACAACGCTTTCCAAGGGATGGCAAGGGGGATGGGACAAGAAACCCTTTGCCCTGCCCCGGCCTTTGATGGTATAATCATATTGAAATCATATGCAACCTTTTCCTGTTCCGATAGGAGGTGCAGACCATGACGAAACGCCTTTTGGCTTTGAATATTGTTTCCTTCGCCTATCTCTGCCTGGCCTGGCTCGGCTCGCAGGATGCCGCCGCCGGGTGGGGGAACCTGTCCATGCTGTTCTTCTTCCAATTCGCGGTGGCGGCGGGGGGATTGTCCTTCGGGCTGGCGGCTTTGGCGCGGCCGGCGCGGGATGATCGCCGGAGCGTGGTGGCGGCGAATCTGGCGTCTTTGGCGCTGCTGTGGCTGACGCCGGCGGGGGCGGTGGCCTCCGGGGGACTTTGGTTCCCGGTGGTGCTGACGGTGTTTTTGACGACGCTCGGTTATCTTTTGGGGCTGGGCGCTTACTGGACGGCCCGGGGCATCGAGCCGGCGCGGCTGGGTCGCTTCGTGGGGCTTTTCCTGGCGCTGGCGTCGGCCCTTTTCGCCGGCGTGGACGCGCTGGCCCGGGAAAACGGCGCCTGGATGGCCGGGGCAGCGATGTTCCTGCTCTTCCTGCCGATGGCGCGGCTGCTGCTTTTGCCGTCGCCGGCGGCGCGGGAGGCGCAGCCGAATCCGGAGGTGGAGCACGATCTGTGGCTTTTCGTCATCATCGCGGCCCTGCTCTGGTTCCTGTACGGATTCAACGACAGCCTGTGCTTTTTGCAGTTCGCGGATTACCGCGGGGATTATCTGTATCTTTCCCGCGGGGCGTATGTGGCGGGCCTGCTGCTGGCGGGCTGGCTGGCGGACCGGCGGCGGCTCCTGCTGCCTCTGGCGGCGCTGGCGGCTCAGACGGCGGAGCTGGCGTTCCACACGTTCACGCGGGAGGACGGGGCGCTGTCGGTTTTCTATTTCGTCCATGAGTTTTTCAGCGCCTTTTCCATCGTGTTCGTGACGCTGCTCTTCCTGGAGGTGGCGATGCGCACGCGGCGGCCGGAGCTCTGGGCCTGGATGGGGCGCGTGGTGGGGATGCCGGCCTCGGCGCTGGGGGTGGCGCTGGGGCTGTCGCTGCTCCGGTCGCAGCCGCTGACGGTGTCGCTGCTGGTCTATACGGGGCTTTTGATGGCGGTGGCGGCGCTGTTTTATCAGGGGCTTTTGCGCTACGCGCTGCAGGGAGGCATGATCCCGGCTTTGGCGTCGCCGTTGATGGTGGGACCGGGCGATGTGCCAATGCTTTTCCCACAGAGAATGCCGGAAGAAACCACGCCTCCCGACCGGGCGGACCGTCCGCCGGACTTTGGATTGGCAGAGGAGGCCCGGCCACCGGAGGACGCATCGGCGACCGGGGAAACGCCCCCGCCGCCGGAGGATCTGTTCCCGGCCGGGGATTTCGTGTCGGCATTGGAGGATATCGCGCCAATGCCGGAGGGTTTGACGCCGTCGGCGGACATCACTTTGACGCCGGAGGATTTGGCGGCGGCGACACCAGTTCCTTCCCCGCTACCGGAGAAAGCGGCCCCGGCAGAGAACGATACGCCTTTGCCGGCGGCGGAATCATCCGAACAGCGTCTGGCAGCCTACCGGGAGCACTACGGTTTGACGCAACGGGAGACGGAGGTACTGGCCATCATCCTTCAGCGACGCACCATCGCCGAAATGGCCGAAGACCTTTTCATTTCGCCGCGCACGGTGAAGTTCCATATCGGTAATCTGCTGGCCAAGACCGGGACGCATAGTCAGGCGGAGCTTCTGGAACGTTTGGAAGCGATGCCGGAGCAACTGGGAAAATGAAAATTTGCTGAAAGCCGATAGAATTCTGGTTGTGCGGCCAAAAGCGAGACAGCCATTCCCGCCATGTTTTTCATGGTCCGGCGGCCATCGAAGAAACGCGGCTCTAAAAAATCGGATTACAAAATTTTTGTTTTGATTTTTTTCATCGCTTGTCCGTAGAGGCTATGAAGCCAGGCCGTATCTTCGTTTGCGGTAGTCGGGAGAACGATTGCTTTGCCAAAATTATGCCCGTTTTTGAAAAAGGGGCCCCCGGCGATTCCTTTCCGGTGACCGCCCCGGGAGGATTTTGGGCGCGCGTCCGGGCTACGCTCAGGCCATCAAAAGAGCGCAAAAAAAAGAGCCATATCCGTCTCAGCGGCGGGTATGGCTCCTTTTTTGCTGCCCTTCGCTTTGCGTAAACCGTAAGTTCTCGTCGGCCATTTACTTCATCCCAAAGCAAACGTCACGGCCGCTGGCTCCCCCCTACCCCCCTCCCGGAGGGGGGCAGCAGAGCCAATCTTTTACACTTTGCAGAATCCTTAAGTTTTCGCGTAAACCGTCGGCTTTGGCTCGGCTTGCCTCCCAGGGGCGAGCCGAGCCAATCTTTTACACTTTGCAGGTGTCGAACCCCAAAAACACCATTGGACGTCGCCGGCACAACCGGAAAAATGAAAATTTACTGAAAGCCGATAGAATTCTGGTTGTGCGGCCAAAAGGGAGACAGCCATTCCCACCATGTTTTTCATGGTCCGGCGGCCATCGAAGAAACGCGGTTCAAAAAATCGGATTACAAATTTTTGTGTTTTGATTTTTTACCTCGCTTGTCCGGAGAGGCGATGAGGCCATGGCGCATCTTCGTTGGCGGCCGCCGGGTGAACGATGGCTTTGCCAAAATTGCCCGTTTTCGGGAACGGGGCCACCCTCGTTTCGTTTCCGGGCGGCCGCCCCGGGAGGATTTTGGACCTGCGTCCGGACGGCGTCCCGGCCATCAAAAGAGCGCAAAAAGAGCCATATCCGTCTGTTGGCGGGTATGGCTCCTTATTTGGCTGATGGGATTCAACCCTGGATTTTCTCGAAGTCTGAGGCCGGGTGCTTGCAGATGGGACAGATGAAGCCCTCCGGCAATGTCTCGCCCTCATATTCGTAGCCGCAGACTTTGCAGCGCCAGATGGTCCTGCCCGTGGCCGGGCGGGGGGCCGGTTTCGGCTTGATATGAGACTGGTAGTAGGCGTAGGTCGCCGACGGCGTATCGCTCCAGACGTCCATATCCGTCACCGAGGCCAGGAACAGGGTATGGGTGCCGAGGTCGATGGCCTGGGTGACGTAGGCGGAGATGTAGCCGTTCGTTCCCTCGGTGACGGCGAGGGCATCACTGGCAACGCGCTTCACCGCCGCGAAGCCGGCGAATTTGTCGGCGCTGCGGCCGGACTGGAAGCCGAACCGTTGGAACAGGGAAAAATCCGCCGCCTCGCTGAGGATGGAGACGGTGAATTTCTTCGTCTCCGCCACCAGATCGCGGGTGAGATTGGCCTTGTTCACAGCGATGGTGATCTGGTTGGGGTCGGATGTCACCTGGGTGACCGTGTTGATGATGCAGCCGTTGTCCTTGTCGCCGCGGGCGGTGAGGACAAAGAGGCCGTAGGAGAGGTTGTACATGGCTTTCGTGTTCACGGGGCGTCACCTCTTTCTTCGACAGATGAAATGCTTCCTTTATTATATCATGTTTGGCCGCTTTCCGGGAGAAAAAACGGAGATGACGGGGCGCTTTCCCCCTTGAAGGAAACGATTGACAGCCGGGGGTAAGTGTGTTATTCTATTATAGTCGCAAGAGAGACACGCAACTTCATATCTTTTTTTGATTCAAGCAATTGGAGAGTTGTCCGAGTGGTTGAAGGAGCACGACTGGAAATCGTGTGTACGGTGAACGCTGTACCGAGAGTTCGAATCTCTCACTCTCCGCCATTTTGTTTTCGTTCCTTTTCCAGGTCGGACCGCAGTGCTTTGGTCTCGCGCAATGGGGCCTCATGAACCCCGTCAGGTCCGGAAGGAAGCAGCGGTAAGTGAACCGTTCCATGTGCCGCGAGGGTGCCTGAGGGCTGCGGCCCGACGTTGAAAAGGATGGCATAGAAGCAGCCGGCAGGCTGCTTTTTTTGTTGACAAAGAGAGGAAAATCCATGGCGAAAAAATACTACGCGGTGCGGCGGGGCCGGCGGACAGGCCTCTTCACCGACTGGGCGGATTGCCAGGCGCAGATTGACGGCTTTCCCGGGGCTGTCTTCAAGGGATTTCAGCGGGAGGATGAGGCGCGGGCCTGGTTGTCCGGGGATACGGCTTCTCCACCGGCGGCGAAACGGGTATCGTCGTCGTCCCGTCCCACTTCGCCCCGCGGCTGGAAACGCCGAACAGCGGCGATAACCGCTTCCCATCGCGGATTCGCCGACCACCCGGCCGCGTCCCGCGGCCTTGAAAACTCCGCTGACGAGGCCACGGCCGCCGATTTCATCGTCTATACGGACGGCTCCTGCCTGCGGAACCCGGACGGGCCCGGGGGATACGCCGCCGTCATCATCGGCCGGGACGGGCAGGTCACGGAAGTCTCCGGTGGCGCGCCCTCGACGACGAACAACCGCATGGAGATGACCGCCGGCATCGAGGCCCTGCGGCGGCTGCCGGACGGCGCGGTGGTGGAATTCTACACCGACAGCCAGTATCTGCAGAACGCGTTCACGAAGCACTGGCTGGCGGCCTGGAAGCGGCGGGGCTGGATTACCGTCACCGGCACGCCGGTGAAGAATCAGGCCCTCTGGCAGGCGCTGGAGGCGGAGATGGGGCGGCTGTCCGTCCGTTTCCACTGGGTGAAGGGCCACGCGGGCAACGCGTATAACGAGCGCTGCGACGAGCTGGCCCGGGCGGAGGCGGCGCGACAGGCATAACGCGCGCCCCACAGCCGGAAGAAGGAGGGGATAGCGTCCCATGAGCAATCAATTTACCCGGACGGAGCAGCTTCTGGGAAGAGCGGCGATGGCCAGGCTCGCCGCCTGCCGGGTAGCGGTCTTCGGCCTCGGCGGCGTCGGCTCTTTCGTAGCGGAGGGACTGGTCCGGGCCGGCGTCGGCAATTTCCTGCTGGTCGATCACGACCGCATCGCCCTGACCAATCTCAACCGCCAGGTCCACGCCACGATGCGCACGGTCGGCAACCCCAAGGCCACGATGATGGGGCAGCGGATGCAGGAGATCAATCCCCGGGCCGGGATCGTGACCTGGGACGATTTCTATCAGCCGGAACGGGCGGAGGAATTCTTCACGGCGTCCCTCGACTATGTGGTGGACGCCGTGGATACCGTTACCGCGAAGATCAGTCTGGTGCTGGAGTCGCAAAAGCGCGGCATCCCCATCATCAGCTCTATGGGCACCGGCAACAAGCTGGACCCGGCGCGTCTGGAAATCGCTGACATATACGATACCAGCGTCTGCCCGCTGGCCCGCGTCATGCGCCGGGAGCTCAAAAGCCGTGACGTCAAATCCCTGAAGGTCATATACTCGAAAGAACCGCCTTTTCCGCCGGCGGCAGACGCCCCTCCGGCGGAGGACCGGATATCCGGCCGCCCGGTCCCGGGCAGTGTTTCGTTCGTGCCCTCGGTGGCCGGACTCATGATTGCCGGCGAGGTCGTGAAGGACCTCATCGGGCTGTCCCGCCGGGACGCCGGACCGGCAAAGGACCGGAAAGCGGGGGAAGAAGCATGAGAATCTCCATCCTGGGCTGCGGGCGCTGGGGCTCCTTTCACGCCTGGTACGCCCAACGCATCGGCCACGACGTCACGCTCTGGGGCCGTCCCGGCTCGAAGCGGCTGGAAGAGCTCCGGCAGACGCGGCGCAACGAATACCTGGCCCTGCCGGAAACAGTGACCCTGACCGACGATCTGACCGCCGCCGTCGCCGGGGCGGAAACCGTCATCATCTCCATCCCCTCCCAGTCCCTGCGCTCTCTGGGACAACAACTGGCGCGGCTGGATATTGCCGGAAAGGTTTTTGTCCTCTGCATGAAGGGGCTGGAAATCGGCACCGGGGAACGCCTGTCCCGGGTGCTCCGGCAGGAAACCGGTCCCGGCCCCGGCATCGCGGTCTGGGTTGGCCCCGGCCACGTGCAGGACTTCGTCGCCGGCATCCCCAACTGCATGGTCATGGCCGCCGAAGAAGAGTCGCTGGCAGAAAAGACCGCCGCCAATTTTTCCGGTCCCCTCATCCGTTTCTATTACGGGCGGGACCTCCTGGGGGCGGAAATCGGCGCGGCGGCGAAGAACGTCATCGGGCTGGCCGCCGGTATGCTGGACGGCCTGCGCTGCGTCAGCCTGAAGGGAGCCCTGATGGCCCGGGGCACGGCGGAGCTCTCCCGGCTGGTAGGCGCCATGGGCGGCGACCCGGCCACGATTTACGGGCTCTCCCATCTGGGGGACTACGAGGCGACCCTGTTCTCGCCCCACAGCAACAACCGCCGTTACGGCGAGAATCTCGTGTTGGGACAGCCCTCGCCGAAGCTGGCCGAAGGCGTCTATACCGCCGAGGCGCTGATGACGCTTTCGGCGCGGTACGGCGTGGAGCTTCCTATCTGCCGCACCGTCTATGAAATCGTCCGCCAGGGAAAGGACCCGGCCCACGCGCTGAAGCGTCTCTTCCTGCGTCCCGCGAAAAGCGAATGACCCGGCACCGCGGTTGCGGGCCCTTGGCAATTCCAGCCGGACCGTTTTATTGTTGTTTTTTTCGTTTCATACTAGCCAAAGTATAGAAGGTATGCTATAATCTCATACGTAAGTGTACACTGCGAAAGGGAGGGTTTATTCATGAAATTTGGTAAACTTGGGAAACTGGCCGTCTTCGGCGTACTGCTGGCATTCGCGGCGACGCTCCTGGCCGGCTGCGGCGGCGGCTCCGGCGGCGGGGAGAAAAAAGCCGACGCCAAGAAATTCATCAACATCGCCACCGGCGGCACCGCCGGCACTTACTATCCCATCGGCGGCGCCATGGCGGAAATCCTGAACAAGGCCATTCCGGGCATGAACGCCAGCGCCCAGAGCACCGGCGCCTCGGTAGCAAACATCAACATGCTGAAGGACGGCTCGGTGGATCTGGCGATTGTCCAGAACGACATCACCTTCTACGCCTCCAACGGCACCGAGATGTTCAAGGACAAGAAGGTCGGCAACCTGCGCGGCATCGCCACGCTGTATCCGGAGACCTGCCAGTTCGTGACGCTGGAGAAGTCGGGCATCAAGTCGGTGGCGGACTGCAAGGGCAAGAAGATCGCCGTGGGCGCCGCCGGCAGCGGCACCGAGGCCAATGCCCGCCAGATCCTCGAGGCCTATGGCATCACCTACAAGGACATCGATGTGCAGTACCTTTCCTTCGGTGAGGCGGCCAGCGCCCTGAAGGACGGCAACGTGGACGCGGCCTTTGTCACCGCCGGCTATCCGACGGCGGCCATCCAGGACATCGCCTCCCAGAACCCGGTGCGCCTCTTGCCGGTGGAAGCGGACAAGGCGGACGCCCTGATCGCGAAGTATCCGTTCTACACGAAGGTGACGATTCCCAAGGGAACGTACGCCGGCTTCAATGAAGATGTCCCGGCGGTCTCCGTCATGGCGATGCTGGTGGCGACGGACAAGCTGGACGACAAGCTGGGCTACGATATCACCAAGGCCCTGTTCTCCGGTCTTGACCGTCTGCAGGCGGCCCATTCCGTCGGCAAACTGATTACCAAAGCGGGCGCCACCAAGGGCATGTCCATCAAGATGAACGGCGGCGCCGATAAGTTCTTCAAGGAATAACCAACGCAACAAAGCGGAAATCTCGGTACTTTGGCTGTGAAAAGGAGGACGGGCGCTTTAGGCGCCCGTTTTTTCTACCATGAAGACTACGAAATGGTGTTGTATCATATTTTCCCTTTTGATCGCGGCGGCCGCCGTCTGGTATGTGACCCGCCCCTATTTCTTTACCGCCAGCGGCAGCAATATTTTATCGGCCGTGCCGGCGGAGCCGGGACTTTCGTTTTCCACCCGGTTCATCCACTCGGTGCAAAAGACACCGGTGGAGGAATTCTTCGTCGTCAATGACACGCTGAACGGCTTCGTGCTGAAATCGACGCGTTATCAGTCCTTCGGCGTGGGCCTGCCGTTCCTCGGCAGCGAGGGCAACTTCCGCCATGAGGGCAACTTCTTTGTCATGGACGATATGAACCGGCCCATCGGTGAGTTGCTCCTGCGTCCCGGCCTGGAGATGACGGAGTTCACGCTCATCATCGGCCGGGAGCGTTACCCCCTCTATGAACGGGTACTGCCGGGCGCGACGGTACACCTCTGGGTGGGGCCCTATTACGGCGTTTGGTTTGGGAAATAGCCCAGGGCCGTCCGCCAGAGAAGGAGAAAGAATCACATGAACGATCACGAAAAGGACCTGGGCCGCGCCGCGCCGGAAGAGAACGCGGACGCGCTGGCCAAAGAGGTCATGAAGCAATACGATAAAGAATCAAACAAGGTGGAGCACCGCGGTTTCATGGGGAAATTCGTGTCGGCGCTGGCCATCACCTTTTCCGTGTTCCAGCTTTATACGGCCGTCTTCGGCGTGCTGGACGCCCAGCTCCAGCGGGCGGTGCATCTGGGCTTCGGCCTGGCGCTGGTGTTCCTGCTCTATCCCACCCGGAAAAGCGGCGGCGAATTGAGCCTCCACTTCGAGGACTACATCCTGTCCTTCCTGGGGGCGGCGGCCCCCGCCTACATCCTCATCGAATACAAGGAGCTGGTGCTGCGGGCCGGCACGGTGACATCGACGGACTACCTCGTGGGGCTCATCGGTGTGCTGCTGGTCATCGAGGCCACGCGGCGCGTCGTGGGCATCCCGATGGTGGCGGTGGTGCTGCTCTTCCTCTCCTACGCTTTCGCCGGCCCCAATATGCCCGGCGTGCTGGCCCATCGCGGGCTGACGCCGGAGCAGCTCGTCGGCCATCTCTTCTTCACCACCGAGGGCATTTTCGGCATCCCGCTGGGTGTCTCCTCGACCTTCATCTTCCTGTTCATCCTGTTCGGCGCCTATCTGGAATCGACGGGACTCGGGCGTTTCTTCATCGACCTGGCCAACGCGCTGGCCGGCTGGGCGGCGGGCGGCCCGGCGAAAGTCGCGGTGCTGTCCTCGGGGCTCATGGGCACCGTGTCCGGCAGCTCCGTCGCCAATGTCGCCGGCACCGGCAGCTTTACCATCCCGATGATGAAGAAGCTCGGCTATGACAAGGAATTCGCCGGCGCCGTGGAAGCGGCGGCCTCCACCGGCGGGCAGCTCATGCCACCGGTCATGGGCGCGGCCGCCTTCCTGATGGCGGAGTTCGTCGGCGTCCCCTACATCGAAATCGTCAAGGCGGCGGCCCTGCCGGCGGTGCTGTACTTCACCGGCGTCTGGCTGGGCGTTCACTTCGAGGCCAAGCGCAAGAACCTCAGGGGACTGCCCCGGGAGGAACTGCCGAAAGCCATGGACATCCTGCGGGAGCGCGGCCATCTGGCCATCCCCCTGGTCGTCATCGTCTATCTGCTGGTGTCCGGTTACACCCCCATGCGAGCGGCCCTCGTCGCCATCGTGCTCTCCATTGCCGCCTCGTTCCTGCGGGCCTCTACCCGCATGAAACCCATCCAGATCATTGAGGGACTGGAAAATGGCGCCAAGGGCGTCCTCGGTGTCCTCGTGGCCTGTGCCTCGGCCGGCATCATCATCGGCGTCGTCACCAAGACCGGCGTTGGCCTGAAGCTGGCCTCGGCCCTGCTGGACCTCGCCGGCGGTGTCATGCTGCCGACGATGTTCTTCACCATGATCACGGCGCTGCTGCTCGGCATGGGCGTCCCCACCACGGCGAACTACGTCATCACCTCCACCATCGCCGCCCCGGCGCTGATGCAGATGGGCGTGCCGGTGCTGGCCTCGCACATGTTCGTGTTCTACTTCGGCATCATCGCTGACGTGACGCCGCCGGTGGCGCTGGCCGCCTACGCCGGCTCGGCCATCAGCGGCGGCAATCCGCTCCGGACCGGTGTCAACGCCTCCAAGCTGGCCATCGCCGCTTTCATCATCCCCTACATCTTCGTCCTGTCACCGGTCATCCTGATGATTGACGCGACCCCGCTGGCGCTCATCCAGGCTACCGTCACCGCCCTCCTGGGCATGGTGGCGCTGTCGTCGTCGATGATCGGCTACCTGGTGGACGATATGAAGCTCATCGAGCGCGTCGTCCTGTTCCTGGGCGGCCTGATGATGATTTACCCGGAGACCCTCACCGACCTCACCGGCTTCGTCATCATCGCCGGCAGTTTCTTCCTCCAGCGGCGGCGGAAAAGCGCCCGGATCCAGTAACGCCAACCCGCGGCATACGAAAAGCGCGCCCCGAAAGCAAGGGAGCGCGCTTTTTCTTATGTCCGGCGGATAAAATGAACGCCTTTACCGGCCGGCGGCCATCTTCTCCTTGATGACCCGGTTGATTTTCTTATTGACCTTGTTCAGAGCCTTCAGCGTCACCGACTTGTTCCCCACCGAGCCGATGGGCGTGCTGTCCGATTGCAGTTCGATGATCCTGCCGTTGTAAAGATAGCGGTCCTCCGCCACGTTGATGAGTTTGAAGGGTATCGTCACCGTAATCTCAATCCCCTGGGTGAACACACTGTGTTTCTCCTTGCGCCCCAGCGGTTCCACCGCCAGGCACAGAATGTAGTCAAAGGCCTGGTCCTGCAGCGCGTCCATGATGTCCCGCCGCTCCGCCATGGTCAGGTCCGTCATCCCCTGCTCCTGAAGCGTGGTCGCGTCCGCCAAAATATACTGGAATTGCGGCGTCAGGGTCTTTTCCAGATTGCCCAGGAGTTTCCTGTCAATGGAGCCGTCATACGTTGTCCTGGCGTTGTTCATATAGAGTACGCCCACCCGCGGCGCGGCGGCAGCGAAGGCCGTCGCCATCAGCAGCAGCGCCAGCGTCAGCCAAAGAATCCGTTTCAGTTTTCTCATGGTCTCGTCATCTCCTCCTGTCTTGCCGGATATGGCCTGGTTGCTTTTCATTATCCCACCAACCGGCGCCGCCGTCAATCCCGCCGCCCGTCGTGTTTTCCTTTCGGACGACGGATTTGGCCGACGGATTATCATCTGAGGGCGACGAGCAGAAAGCCAATGCAGGTTTCCATTGCCTTCGGCGACACGAACTGATATAATAGTCAAATACTAGGGATTTATTTTCCAATTTTACAATGAGGTGTGATACGTATGAAAAAACTCTCCATGAGCGCGAAGGTCTTTCTCGGCTTCGGCATCGGCGCGGTTCTGGGGTTGGTTTTTCAGGAGAAAATCCTGTTCCTGCAGCCCGTCGGCGACCTGTTCCTGAAGCTGATCCAGATGATTGTGATCCCGCTGATTTTCTGCTCCATCATCAGCGGCATCGCCAGCATCGGCGATGTTACGAAGCTCAAACGCATCGGGGCGAAGGTCATGGGCTTCTACATCGTGACGACAATCCTTTCCACCATCCTCGGTCTGGCTGTCGCGCACCTGATGCAGCCGGGGCGAGGCTTCGGCGTGTCGAGCATCGTCGAGTCCGGTGAGACGATCAAGGCGGCGGAGCCGATGTCTGTCGGCGCGGCCATCCTCGGCATGGTACCGTCGAACCCCGTGGCGGCGCTGGCCAAGGGCGATCTCATGCAGACCATCGTCTTCGCCGTCTTTATCGGCGTGGCGCTGACGATTCTCGGGGACAAGGCGGCCCGCGTGAAGGCCGTCATCAATGAGGCCACGCAGGTCATGTTCCAGATCACCGACCTGGTGATGCGGGCCACACCCTACGGCGTCTGCGCCCTCGCCGCCTGCAGCACCGGCGCTTACGGTCTTGCCGTTTTCGGCATCATGGGAAAATTCATCCTGACGCATTACCTGGCGGCGGTGTCCATCGTCGTGTTCCTCTACCTTTACATCATCAAGGGCATTGCCAGGATCCCGCTGTCCGATTTCTTCCGCAAGGTCTCCGAGGTCTGGTGGGTGGCTTTCAGCACCACGTCCAGCTCCGGCACCCTGCCGGTGACATTGCGCGTCGTCGAGCAGGAATTCCATGTCAAACATGAACTGGCGTCCTTCACGCTGCCGCTGGGGGCGACGGTGAACATGAACGGCATCGCCGCCTACTACGCGGTCACGGTGCTTTTCGTTTCCCAGATATACGGCGTGGACCTCACGCTCTACCAGCAGGCGATGTTCGTCTTCATGACGACGCTGATCTCCATCGGTACGCCGGGCATCCCGAACAGCGGCATCGTGCTGACCGTCATGCTGCTGGGCACCATGGGCCTGCCCGCCACCATCATGGGCATGGTCGTCGGCATTTTCCGCCCCATCGACATGATCCACACGGCGCTGAACGTCACCGGCGACGTCGTCTCGACCCTGGCGGTGGCACGGCTTGAGAACATGTACGACGATGAGGCGGGAGAAACCGCATGAGCCGGGTGGTGGCCGGCCTCTCCGGCGGCGTGGACAGCGCGGTGGTGGCGTATCTCCTGAAGGCTGCCGGCCATGAGGTCATCGGTGTCACCCTGAAAACATGGACCGGTAGGAGCAGCCGTTGCTGCGAACTCAATGACGCGCGGGAAATGGCGCTTCGCATGGGAATCCCGCATTACGTCCGCGACGCGGCGGCGGATTTCCAAAACCGCGTGGTGCAGCCCTTCATCCACGACTATCAGCGCGGCCGGACGCCGAATCCCTGCGTGGAATGCAACCGCCACGTGAAATGGGCGCAGCTCCTGGAGGCTGCTTCCGGTATGGGGGCGGCGTATGTCGCCACCGGCCATTACGCTTCGACGGCGCGGCTGGCGAACGGGCGGTTTGCCATCCGGCGGGGCATGTCACGGCGGAAGGACCAATCCTATGTGCTCTACCAGCTGACGCAGGAGCAGCTTTCCCGCACCCTGCTGCCGCTGGGAGACTACGAGAAGGAGGAAGTGCGGGCGATTGCGTCGCGGGCCGGACTTTTAGCAGCGCAAAAGCCGGACTCGCAGGAAATCTGCTTCGTCACCGAGGGCGGTTACACCGACTATATCGAGCGCGAGACAGAGGCGGAGCTGCCCCCGCCGGGCGATTTCGTTGACGAAGCCGGCAACGTCCTCGGCCGTCATGCGGGAATCGCCCATTACACGGTCGGCCAGCGCAAGGGGCTCGGCCTGGCCCTCGGCTATCCGGCGTATGTGACGAGGATTGACGCGGCGAAGAACGAAGTCGTCATCGGCGGCGAGCCGTCGCTTTTCCGCACCGTCGTCCACTGCGACGAAGTGGCGTTCATGAGCATCCCCGGCCTCGCCCCGGGAAAATCCCGGCGGGCGCTGGTCAAGATCCGCTACAATCACGGTGGTGAGACGGCGATATTGGAAAAGGACGACGGCGACGGCCTGACGGTGATTTTCGACCGGCCCGTCCGGGCACCGGCCCCCGGCCAGTCGGCGGTCTTTTACGACGAAGCCGGCTACGTCATCGGCGGCGGCAAGATCCTTTCCTCTCAATGACCATTCCGGGCGCCGCGGCGATGCGCCTTACCGGCCAAAATGGTACCCCGGCGCGCCGGTCATGGCGCTAAATCCCATCAAATGAGGAGATGCCACACGTAAACGAAACGTGCGGCATCCCCTTTTTCAATTTTGTTTCGATTCGCGCCGCCTTTTCGGCCGGTTTTTTCTTTTTCCCGTAGACGGGAGCGACGAAGTCCGATATAATAGAGAAGTTAATGTTTACCGAATACAGGAAACGACTTTGACGGAGGGAAAGAAGGGGCAGGATGGACCGGGTAATCGTTCGCGTACGCGGCGAGCAGACAGACACTGAGGGGGAGACGAGCCGCATCGAGATGGTGGCGGAGGGACGCCATTACTATAAGGCCGGCAAGCACTATGTCCTCTACGACGACCAGATGTTGGATACCGGCGAGGTCTCGACGGTGCTGAAGATTGAGCCGGACGCCATGGTGCTGCTGCGCTCGGGCGTTGTCTGCCAGGAGCAGCGTTTCGCCATCAACGAGGAAAGCGTCAGCGACTATCGGACGCCCTTTGGCGATATGCGGATGGCGGTGCGGACGGAGAAGCTCGACGTTGCATACGGCTCGGTGACCGGCAACATCGACGTGATTTACGCCATGAGCATCAACGGCCAGGTGCAGAGCCAGAACGAGCTGCACATCGAAGTCACCATCCCGGAAGGGGAGGCCCACCGGCTGAATTGATACCGGCCGAAAGGACGCGAAAAGAGCGGGAGGAGTTTGTTTGGATATCAAAGAGCGTTTGGCCGCGGCCATCCGGCAGGCGGCAGAAAAGGCCATCGCCGACGGGGTATTCCCGGAGGCGGCGTTGCCGGATGTAGCGCTGGAGGTGCCGCCGAAGAAGGAGATGGGCGATTTCGCCACGAATTTCGCCATGCAGTCGGCCCGGGCATTCCACCGGAATCCCCGGCAGATTGCCGAGGCGTTGATCAGCCGGCTGGAAGTGCCGGGCCTTGACCGGGCCGAAATCGCCGGGCCCGGATTCCTCAATTTCTATCTGAAACCCAGCGTGATTTACGAGGGACTGGCCGAGGCTCTGCGACAGGGCGAAGCCTACGGCAATCTGCCCCTGAAGGACATGAAGCCCGTCATGGTGGAGTACGTCAGCGCCAACCCGACAGGGCCGCTCCATGTGGGACACGGCCGCGGGGCGGCGGTGGGCAGTGCCCTGGTGAACCTGCTGCGGGCCGCGGGCTATCCGGTCAAGAGCGAATACTATATCAACGATGCCGGCAACCAGATCGACAATCTGGCCGCCTCGGTAAACGCCCGCTATCTGGAGCATTTCGGGCAGACGGTCCCGTTCCCGGAGAACGGTTATCACGGTGCCGACATCACCGATACGGCCCGGCGCATCGCGGCGAAGGACGGGGACAAGTACCTGGCGCTTTCCGAAGCGGAGCGGCTGGCGGCCTTCAAGGAGCTGGCGCTGTCGGAGAAACTGGCGGCATTGAAGGAGGATCTGGCGGCCTTCCGGGTGGAGTTCGATGTCTGGTTCAGCGAGCGCACCCTGCACCCGGAGAAGGTGCAGGCGTCGGTGGCGGAGCTGCGGAAAAACGGTGCCATCTACGAGCAGGACGGGGCCCTCTGGCTGCGCTCCACCGACTACGGCGATGACAAGGACCGGGTCGTCATCCGGGACAACGGGGTGCCGACCTACCTCGCCGCCGATATCGCCTACCACCGGGACAAGCTGGAGCGGGGCTTTGGCCGCCTCATCAACATCTGGGGCGCCGACCATCACGGGTACATCGCCCGGGTCAAGGCATCGCTGCAGGCGCTGGGCTACGACCCGGATTCGCTGACGGTGCTGCTGCTGCAGATGGTGAGCCTGTATCGCGGCGGCGAGCTTGTCAGGATGTCGAAGCGCACTGGCGACAGCGTAACGCTGGCCGAGCTCATCGAGGAGGTCGGCGCCGATGCCGCCCGCTATTTCTTCGTCATGCGCTCTCTGGACAGCCAGCTGGATTTCGATCTGGACCTGGCCCGCAAGCAGTCCAACGAGAACCCGGTCTACTATATCCAATACGCCCACGCCCGCATCGCCAGCCTGTTCCGGCAGGCGAAGGAGGCCGGCATCGCCGTGTCCGACGCGCCGAAGCTGGCGCTCCTGACCGACGAGTCGGAGACGGACCTCATAAAGAAAATCGAGGAATACCCGGAGGAAGTCGCCCGGGCGGCGGCGGATCTCGCGCCCCAGCGCATCGCCCGTTGTGCTTACGATATGGCCGGGGCCTTCCACAGTTTCTACACCCGGTGCCGCATCATGGGGGTAGAACCGGATTTGGCATCGGCGCGGTTGGCATTGGCCGGCAAAGCGGCGCAGGTCATCCGCCACGCCCTGGCCATCCTCGGCGTGTCGGCGCCGGAGAAAATGTAGTGCCGGCACGGCCGGAACCCATACATTATTTATGAAAGAGGCGACCCGAATGAATTATCAGAACACCTCGGAGACGGACATCGCGTACCAGTACCTGCTGAAAAAGGGCGAACCCGTATACTACAAGGATCTCGTCCTTCATGTCATCGAGAAGAAAGCGAAGCCGGTACAGTCGCTGCCCCATGCCATCTCGGAGGTCTATACGTTGATCAACATGGACAGCCGTTTCCATTACAACGGCAAAACGGAAGGCAAAAGCATGTGGGGCCTCACCGAGTGGGCGCCGCCGGAAACCAAGCGCTCCCACAACACCGAGGCTGCCGCTCCGGCGGGGCCGTCCAAGTCAAAGCGCCGCCAGGAAAAGCTCCTGGAAAGCATCCAGGAAGATAGCTAACAGTGAATAACGCGCCTCTCCGGGATTCACCGTAGCGACGCGTCAAGGGATAGAACAGGAAGTCGGACGGAAAACAGGAGGCAGACATGGCAAAGTATATTTTCGTCACCGGCGGCGTGGTTTCCTCGCTGGGCAAGGGCATAACCGCGGCGTCCCTGGGACGGCTCCTGAAGAGCCGGGGCATCAAGGTCACGATCCAGAAATTCGACCCCTATATCAACATCGACCCGGGCACTATGAGCCCTTACCAGCACGGTGAAGTCTTCGTTACCGAGGACGGGGCGGAGACGGACCTCGACCTCGGCCATTACGAACGGTTCATCGACATCAACCTGTCGAAGATGTCGAACATCACCGCCGGCAAAGTCTATTGGTCGGTGCTGACGAAGGAGCGCAAGGGCGACTACCTCGGCAGCACGGTCCAGGTCATTCCCCACATCACCAACGAGATCAAGCAGCGCGTCTATGACGTGGCCAAAGCCGACAACGCCGACGTCGTCATCACCGAGATCGGCGGCACCGTGGGCGACATCGAAAGCCTGCCTTTCATCGAGGCCATCCGCCAGGTGAAGAAAGAGGTCGGCAAGAACGACGTCCTCTATATCCACGTCACATTGGTTCCCTATATCGCCGCCGCCGGCGAGCTCAAGACGAAGCCGACCCAGCACAGCGTCAACGAGCTCCGGGGCATCGGTATCCAGCCGGATATCCTCGTCTGCCGCACCGAGCAGCCCCTGTCCCGGGAAATGAAGGACAAGCTGGCCCTGTTCTGCGACGTGGACGCCAGCGCCGTCATCGAGAACCGCACCGCCAGCACCATCTACGAGGTCCCGTTGATGATGCAGCGGGAAGGCCTCGACCGCATCGTGCTGGAAAAGCTCAAGATGGACGTCTCCCCCGGCAACATGGAGGAATGGGAGAAGATGGTCTACAAGATCCATCACCCCTCCAAGCGCGTCAAAGTGGCGGTCGTCGGTAAATACGTGGCCCTGCCCGACGCCTATATGTCCGTCACCGAGGCCCTGCACCACGCCGGCATCGCCAACGACACCGAGGTCCGCATCCAGTGGGTGAACTCCGAGACACTGGAGCAGTCCGGCGCCGAGATGGCCGAGATCTTTGCCGGCTGCAAGGGCATCCTGGTGCCCGGCGGCTTCGGTGACCGGGGCGTCGAGGGCAAGATCCGGGCCATCCAGTACGCCCGGGAACACAACCTCCCCTTCCTCGGCCTGTGCCTCGGTATGCAGTGCGCCGTCATCGAGTTCGCCCGCCACGTCTGCGGTCTCGGCGATGCCAACAGCACTGAGTTCAACCACGAAACGCCGCATCCCGTCATCGACCTCATGGAGTCCCAGGCCGGCGTGAAGGAAAAAGGCGGCACCATGCGCCTCGGCGCCTATCCCTGCAAGCTGCGGGAAGGCACGAAAACCTATGCCGCTTACGGCGAGGAGCTCGTCCATGAGCGCCATCGTCACCGCTTCGAGTTCAACAACGACTACCGGGAACGGCTCACGGCCGCCGGCATGGTCATTGCCGGGACATTGCCCGACGACAGCCTGGTGGAAGTCATCGAGGTCAAGGACCATCCCTGGTTTGTCGGCTCCCAGTTCCATCCCGAGCTGAAATCCCGCCCCAATAATCCCCACCCGCTGTTCCGCGACTTCGTCGGCGCGGCGTTGAACGTGCAGTAGTAACACGGAATCTTCCGTCTGGAAGAAGGAACCCCGGCACCCGCCATTAAAAAGCCCGCAGGAATTCCGGAATAAGGGCAGTGGACGGGGGACGACGGTAAAATCGGCAAAAGGCCATCACTTTATGTGATGGCCTTGATTTTTGCAAAGAAGTCTTTTGTTTTACGGGTAAATCAGGCGGTCTTTCACGGTGCGTCAACGGGAAGGTCAGCCCTGCCCGTAGTAGGCGTCCCGGCCGTGTTTTCGCTGATAGTGTTTGTCCAGCAGGGTCTGGCTGATTGGAGGACAGGGGCCGCCAGCCAGCGTCTCCGTATAGTACGCCATGCGGGCGACTTCCTCCAGCACCGCCGCTTTCTTGGCGGCGGCAACCGGGTCCTTCTCCCAGGCAAAGGGCCCGTGACCGGCCACCAGCACGGCGGGAACCGCCATCATATCAAGGCCGGCAAATGTCCCGACGATGACCCGGCCGGTGTTGGCCTCGTAGTCCCCCGCAATCTCGGCCGCCGTCAGCGGACGGGTGCAGGGGACGTCGCCGTGGAAATCATCGGCATGGGTCGTGCCCAGGGCCGGTATCGCCCGCCCGGCCTGGGCCCAGGCCACGGCGAAGCGGGAATGGGTGTGGACGACACCGCCGATGGCGCTGTCCGCCCGGTAAATCGCCAGATGCGTCGCCGTATCGGAGGAGGGCTGCAGCGCCCCTTCCTCCCGTGCCCCGGTGGCCAGATTCACCACCACCATATCCGCCGGCGTCATCCGTTCGTATTCCACGCCCGATGGCTTGATGACCACGAAGCGGCGTTCCGGATCGATGCCCGAGACATTTCCCCAGGTAAAGGTCACCAGACCATAGCGCGGCAACAGCAGATTGGCCGCACAGACCGATTCCTTCAATGATTCCAGCATGATGTTCCTCCTTCTGTTGCGAGCCGGACAGGTCCCGACGGTCCTTTCACTCCGGCAAACGGGACGGTTGGACGCCCCCTCCGTCCCCTCATTGAATGAATAAACTATCAGAGATTGGGCTATATCCCCAAAACCCGGACCAGGCGATCATGCCTGGTCCTTTTTGCTGCGGTTTTGGGGCGGCTTCGCTGCCAGTGAAGTTCGTTGGGGCGGTTTTTTCGCGGGTCTGGCGGAGGTGTCCGCTGTTTCCGGCGACGGTGCTGTATCCTCCCCGGATTCCATCCCGGGTTCAATCTCATCCTCATCGAAATACGCGTCCCATTCTTTGGTGGTATAGGGATTGTAGGGGAGATAATACGCAAAATCGTCCGCTTCCGGGTCATAGGCGGCGGCGTCCGCGTAATCCAGAGGGTCATCCCCTTCCGGATTCTCATATTCATAGACCGCCTGACGGAGAAAATCGGTCCAGAGATCCGCCCTTTCCATCTCATCCAGGCCGGTATCGAGGTAAAATTCCCGCTGCTTCGCCAGATATTGCAGAACGGCTTGCCGCTTATCCGCAACGTCTTTCGGGAAATCGTCATCATACTCAAACGTGAACGAATACTCGACCGCCAAATCGATTGCGCTCTTATAGATGGCTTCACGCGCTTTCAGGTATTCCTGCTCGTTCTCATAGATATTCTGATCGAACGCCATTATCGCGATGGCACCCCGGCCCGAGTCAATCATTTCCGAGGTGACAAAACCAGGAACAGTGGCAATGCCGGGACGACGGGGCATTTCTTCCGGGGAAAGAATCAACCGCCGGGGTTTTGGCTTGGGGAATTGTTCTGTGCGGTAATGGCCAACACCGGGACAGAGGAACTGTTCTGCTCCGGTACAATTCGCCGGCGTTTCCGCCGGAACCCAGTATCGCGCCCGGATTTCCTGGTAGAGTTTTGCCATGGCCAAAATGGGCGTATCGCCCTCGGTGCCGGTCTTGAAATCCGGGAGATAGGCCCGGTAGCGTTTCTTTTCCCCGGGAATGCGCATGAGGATAACCTGATATTCCCGCCGCCAGCGATGCTTGATGGGCCATCGCATAAAGGATTCCAGAAGGTCTTGATCCTGCTCGTGAAGGAACAGGCTGACGGCTTTGCGATCCTCGTTCTGCAAATCCATCCGGTTGAAACGGTCGATGTCGCAAACCAGCCGGAACCAGCGGCCGACGAGGTTGTCCCGGGCCTGATTGGCTTCTTTCCAGATACGGTTCGCAATGTTTTCCAATCGGGTCCGATCGCAGAAGGTGCTGTTCAAGGAGCGAAAATGGCTATCGCGAAAGCGGACAACGCCCCCATAGTTTATATAATCGATAGAATCCGACACAAGAAGCGCCATTTCCTGTGTCATTGTGGCCTCATCCAAACCGGAATCCGCGTCTTTCATCATGAGGCTTAAACCCGCCGGTGACTTGTCGATGATCTCATATTCCGCGAGTTCCATGGCCCGGCGCAACAGTTCCTGCTCGTCAGACATCGCCGGTGCCGGCGTGATTTCGTCCGCCGGGGCGAAGCCCAGCAGGGTGTCCGGCGTGACATTCAGCAACCGGGCAATCTGGCAGAGAATGTCGTAGCGTGGTTCGCTGCCCTTGTTTTCATAATGGATATAGGTCGTATAGGAGAGGCCCAGCGCTTTCGCCATGTCCTTGGCGCTGGAGTAGCCCGCTTTCTGCCGGTAATGCCGCAGGTTTTTAGAGAAAATTTCACTCATGGGTGTCCTTCCTTTCTTCAGGAATCGGTTAATTCGCTTATAGTGTATCGAAATGTAAGCAAAAAGTCAATCGGATTTGAATATGCACAATAGGTGCATTTCATAAAAATTTAAAATTTCTTTTAGTGCCTATTGACAAGAACAATTGAACAAGGTAAAATGCGAATATAGGCAGCACCAAATTACCTTATGCACTCAATATGGATAGCGTATGTCGGCATAGGGCACAGGTATGGTCGACATAGGCACAAAATCGGCAAACATTAAGAAGGAGGGTATTCATTATGCGAAACATCGCGGTCAAGAATGCAAACGGCGTCACTGTCTATCCCATCGAGGCGCTTTTGGGGGAACGGCGGTTCGTGGGGATCAACGGCGAGATTACCGCCGAATCGGCCATGGAATTCGTCCGGGAAATCCTCTATCTGAACCTCGAAGGGCCGGAGCCCATCAAGGTCCTCATCAATTCCCCCGGCGGGGAGATCACCAACGGGATGCTGATGTACGACGTCATTCAAAGCAGCCGGGCGCCCATCCATCTCTACTGCACCGGGACGGCGTACAGCATGGCGGCGGTGCTGCTGGTCTGCGGGAAAAAGGGAAACCGGTTTATCCTTCCCCATGGGAAATGTATGCTCCATGAACCGCTGGTGCCCTATGGCGTGGGCGGCAAGTCGAGCAGCGTGTACACCATCTCCGAGTCGCTGCTCAAGACGAAGCGGGAGATGGAGGAAATCCTGGCCAAACACACCGGGCATACGCCGGAGGAAATTGACGAGAACACCAAAACGGATCATTTCTTCACCGCCCAGGAAGCGGTGGACTTCGGACTGGCAGACGCCGTCCGGGATTTCGACGCCCTGCTGGATTAGTGGGCGCCATGAAGCGGGACAGCCAATCGGAAATCACAGACAACAGGAGGTGACAATCATATGGAATTTTTCACCGGCGACCAGCATCTTTGTCATGCAAACGCCATCAAATACTTCAACCGGCCGTTTTCTGATGTCGAGACGATGAACGAAACTATGGTCGGGAACTGGAACCGGACGGTGAGCGACGAAGACGAGGTCTATATCCTCGGTGACTTCACCATGCGGGATACGGAATACGCCGACCGCTTCCTCGCCCGGCTCCGGGGGAAGAAATACCTGATCCGGGGCAATCACGACTACTTCGCGCAGCACTACGAGGGGCGGCAGCTCGAATGGGTAAAGGACTATTACGAGCTGCAGCGCGGTGGGGCGTGTTTCGTTCTCTGCCATTATCCCCTCGCCGACTGGAACCGGAAAAAGCATGGGGCCTATCACCTGCACGGGCACGCGCACGGCGATTTCCGCTACAATCTCCGGCAACTGGCGGAGGGGACGCGGCGCTACGATGTTGGCGTCGATGCCAACGACTTCACGCCAGTGGCACGGGACGCCATCCTGCGATTCTTCAAGGACACGGAGAACAGCGTCCCCAAAAACGAAAAAGGCCGCCGCGGACGCGGCAGCCTGGGAAATGACAAAGATGAGGAATAGGAGGGTTTACTATGGCAGGCAGTGATTGGACCAAAGAATCGAACCGGCAAACGGGCCGGGGACAGAACACCGGCGCCGGAGGGATACAGCTTCCCGAATGGCGCAACGAGAAGGGAGGCGGGCGCGGCGGCTCCGGAGCAGGAATCGGCAGGAACGACGAACAGGAGGTATATTAATATGGCAACTGATAACAGCAAGAACCTGAATCGTGGCAGCGGGCGCGTGGCGGCCCCGACCATCATTGGACCCAAAGGGTTCGATACCTTTTATCTGGGGGCGGACGAGCGCTGCCACATCTCTACCAATACCGAGGAGACAAAGTGCAACAACAACGTCGTCGTCGTGGGCGGCACCGGCTCGGGCAAGACCTTCAGTACCGTGGCCCCGACATTGCTCCACCTCTTAAACAGTAATTTCATCGGCGTCTTCACCAAGCGCAACTTGCTGGACGCCATTGCCGAGGCGAAACGGGCGCAGGGCTATACCGTCTATATCCTCGACCTGGCGGAGCCGGATTGCAGCGAGTACGGCTTCGATCCGCTCCGCTACTGCCGGAATCGCGCCGAAATCCGCGACCTCGCCCACACCATCATCAAGAGTACGTCGGATCATCCAATCAAAAGCGACTTTTGGGAGTCGGCGGCGGAGAATCTCCTGGACGCCGCGCTGTACGTGGCGACGAAAACGGCGGACAGGGAACGGCCCATGGCAGCGGCACTGCGCCTCCTGGATGGTCTGACATGGAAGCATCGTCATGAATGGGAAATTGTCGATCCATGCTGGGGAGATAATGAAGTCAAGCGCTGGTATGATACAGCTCCGTACCAAATCATGGAGCGTCTGACGCAGGACGACCCGGCGGCCAGGAGCCAGTGGAACGATTTCAGCAACATCAAGGCGGACGGGCAGGGCTGCGGCGTTACTTCCTCTGTGGCCGGCCCTCTTTACAACACGTTCACGGAATCTGTCCGGAAATGCCTGGTCAATCCGGCCCAGTTCGATTTCCGTTCCCTGCTCAAGCCCCGGACGGCTCTCTTCGTCCGTACGTCGCCGGTGGATGAGGCGAACCAGCGCTTTACCACGCTTTTCTACAAGCAGGCTTTCAAGTCCCTCTTCGAGCTCGGCGAAGCGCAGGCCAAAAAGGCGCTGCCGTATCCTGTCCACGTCTTCTGCGACGATTTCGCCACCGGCAGCCCCATCGCCGGCTTCGACAAGCTGATTTCCATCTTCCGGGAGAAGGGCATCTCGGCCACGCTGCTGCTCCAGTCGGAGAGCCAGTTGGCTTCCATTTACGGCGAGCGGGCGGCCACGACCATCATCAACAACTGCGATACCTACGTCTATATGGGCGGGATGGATGACGCGACCTGCTACCATGTTGCCCGGAGGGCCAAAGTTCCGGTCGATGAGATCTTTGAGCTTCCTACGGAGATGATGTATCTTTTCCGGCGCGGGCAAAAGCCCATCCGGACGAAGCGCTATCAGACGCTCGATGATGATGTGTATCAGCGCGAGATTGCCGAAAAAGAGATTCCCGTTCCTCCCCTTC
>JAFSWT010000077.1 GCA_017444395.1 Schwartzia sp. (in: firmicutes)
CAAAAAAGACGCTGAATTCGCGTCTTTTCTGGCTTTGCGTGCTATCTGATTTGCTAATATTGGCTTCAAACTGTAAAACTCGGGTTATAGCACGATGATGCCCGGCTGCCTGTCTTTTTTTGGCTGACGCGGCGTTTTTTTATTTCCTTATGGCCCAAAACCATGTATAATATACACGGCCGTTTGGGGGCAATCTCCGGCCGACGGACCGGATTCCCACTGCCCCGCGGATATACCCCGGTGATGATATTTGATTTCTGATAGAGGAGAAAACTATCTTGAGTGAAGAATGGAAGCAGGAAATCGAAAAACGACGTACTTTTGCCATCATTTCCCACCCGGACGCCGGTAAGACGACGCTGACGGAAAAGCTGCTGCTGTACGGCGGCGCGATTCATCTGGCCGGCTCCATCAAGTCGCGCAAGACACAGCGTCACGCCGTTTCCGACTGGATGGAGATTGAGAAGCAGCGCGGTATCTCGGTCACGTCCAGCGTGTTGCAGTTCGATTACGGCGGCTGCCGCATCAATATCCTCGATACGCCGGGCCATCAGGATTTCAGCGAGGACACTTACCGCACGCTGATGGCGGTGGACAGCGCCGTGATGGTGCTGGACGCGGCCAAGGGCGTCGAGGCGCAGACGAAGAAGCTGTTCCGGGTTTGCAGTGAACGGCATATCCCCATCTTCACTTTCGTGAACAAGCTGGACCGGTTCGGCAAGGCGCCCATCGACCTGATGGACGAGCTGGAAAGTGTACTGGGCATCCGTTCCTATCCGATGAATTGGCCGGTGGGTTCTGACGGCCGTTACCGGGGCGTTTACCACCGCCAGACGCGGCAGGTGGAGCTTTTCGAGGCGGACGAGTCCCACGGGCAGAAAGAGCGCGCCTCGGCCCTCTACGCGTTGGATGACGCGGCGCTGAAGGAACGGCTGGAACCCGATGTCTGGCAAAGCCTGCAGGACGACATTACCCTGCTGGATGAGGCCGGTGAATCGTTCGATGAGGAACGGATTGCCTGCGGAGCGCTGACACCGATGTTTTTCGGCTCGGCGATGACGAATTTCGGCGTCCGGAATTTCCTCGAGGAGTATCTGCGACTGGCGCCGCCCCCCGCCCCCCGGGAGTCCTCCGACGGGCGGATTGAGCCGGCGGACGATCGGTTTTCCGCTTTCGTTTTCAAGATCCAGGCGAATATGAATCCGGCCCACCGGGACCGGCTGGCCTTCATCCGCATCGTTTCAGGACGCTTTGAGCGCAATATGAGTGTCTGGCACAGTCAGTCGGACAAGACGGTCAAGCTGTCCCAGCCGCAGCAGTTCCTGGCGCAGGATCGCCAGATCATCGACACCGCTTATCCCGGCGACATCGTGGGGCTTTTCGATTCGGGCATTTTCGGTATCGGCGATACGCTGACCGATGTCGGCCGCAAGATCCGGTTCGCCGATTTCCCGGTTTTCCCGCCGGAGAAATTCGCCCGGGTCCAGGCGAAGGATACCATGAAGCGCAAGCAGTTCACCAAAGGTGTGGAACAGCTCACGCAGGAGGGCGCGATTCAGCTTTTCCAGCAGCCGGGAGCCGGGTCGGAGTCATATATCGTCGGCACCGTGGGCACATTGCAGTTTGAGGTGCTGCAATACCGCCTGCAGAGCGAGTACAACACCGAGGTCCTCTTGAACATGCAGCCCTTTGAGGTGGCCCGCTGGCTGGCCTTCGAGGATGGCCGCGAGGTGACGCCGGCCGCATTGCGCGGGGCGGACCGGGGCATGTTCGTCCATGACCGCGACGGGCGCCCGGTACTGCTGGTGAACAACGAGTGGGCCCTGGGCTGGATTACCGAGAACAATCCCGGCTTGCTACTCTACCCGGTTCCGCCGGATAAGGACAAGGTCTGATGCAGCATCATCGGATTCACACCCGTTAAAACGCGAAGAATCAATAATCATACCCCTGTCAGGAGGGATACTGTGCCACTCAATGCGAATTTGAAAGAAGAACTCGGGCGACTCCTGCCCCCGGATCGGATACGTTGGGATGAGCCGATGGCGGGCCACACGACGTTCCGCATCGGCGGGCCGGCGGACTGCCTGGTGCTGCCGGCTTCGCTGGATGAGGCGCGGGCGATTGTCACCCTGGCGCGGGACTATGAAACGCCGCTGACGGTCCTCGGCAATGGCTCCAACGTACTGGTGCGGGACAAAGGCATCCGGGGCCTGGTGCTTTCCTTCGGCAAGCCCTTCGCTTATATACACCGGGAAGGCTCGTCTCTCCTCGTGGGGCCGGGGACAATTCTCGGCGCGGTCTCGCAGTTCGCCGCCGGCGAGGGACTTTCGGGGTTGGAGTTCGCGGTGGGCATTCCCGGCAGCGTGGGCGGCGCGGTTTTCATGAACGCCGGCGCCTACGACGGGGAGATGAAAGCCGTCGTCAGGCGCGTGACCGCGCTGACCGCGGCCGGCGAAACCGCCGAATTCCGCGGCGAAGCGCTGGATTTTTCCTACCGGCACAGCGCGTTCCAGGAAAACGGGGCCCTGATCGGCGAAATCGAGCTGGCGCTGACGCCGGCAGACGTTGCGGCAATCAAGGAAAAAATGGCGGACTTCACCCAGCGCCGACAGCAGAAACAGCCGCTGGAGTTCCCCAGCGCCGGCAGCACCTTCAAGCGCCCGCCGGGCGGCTTCGCCGGCACGCTGATTGACCAGACCGGGCTCAAGGGGCTGACCGTCGGCGGCGCCCAGGTCTCGGAGAAGCACGCCGGGTTCGTCATCAACCGGGGTGGCGCTACGGCGGCGGATGTGCTCCGCCTGATGGACGAGGTCCGGCGGCGCGTCTTTGAGGCCCACGGCGTAAAGCTGTACCCGGAAATCCGGATCGTGGGCGAAGAATAGACAATCAACCCGTGTCTGTGTTGAAAACGAAGGAGGTTCAAACATGATGCAAGTGGATAAAGTGAAGAAGGCCCTCGACGCCGTCGAGGACGCCTGCGGCCATTGTGCCATCTGCTCGCCGGATTGTCCGATTGCCATAGCGAAGCGGGCGCTGTCCGGCCTGCACTACGATCTGCAGCAGGCGGCGGGTACGGAATGCGAATGTTCCTGATATAGGCTCGTCGATTATCTGTGAAAAGCCGGACGCGTCCGGCTTTTTCCTTTCGAAGAAGGGATGCGTATGAGATTTTCATCGCTTTTGACGCGGGCGCTCAAAGTTGTCGCCGGGGATTCGCTGGAAATGGCCTCCCCTTACGGGCTGACGCCGGAGGCGCTGGCGGCGGGATTGTCGCTGGATATGGGTTTTCCGAAGTGGCTGCGCCAGTTGGCCAGCGGCCAGCCGGGCATCATCCGGCCCGATGAGACGCCGGTAGAGATTGATACGCCCGCCGGCCGGTTGCGGGGCGTCCGCTGCGAAGGGCTGCGGATTTTCCGGGGCATCCGCTACGCGCTACCCCCTGGCGGCGAACGTCGTTTCGCGCCGCCGGAACCGGTCCCGCCCTGGACCGGCGTGCAGGACGCCACGACCTTCGGGCCCGTGGTATCGCAGCCGGGCTCCGGTGAAGTGGAAGACGGCCTTTTCCTCAATGTCTGGACGCCGGACGAGGCGGCAGGGAAAAAGCTGCCGGTTTTCGTCTTTGTTCACGGCGGCGCCTTCCTCTTCGGCAGCGGCTCCCTGCAGCTTTATGAGGGTTCGGCTCTGGCCCGGACCGGCATTGTTGTCGTCACGGTGAACTACCGCCTGCATACGCCGGGCTTCCTGCCCACGCGGACCACCTATGAACAGTACGGTACCACCGGCAACTGGGGCCTGCTCGACGTCATCGCCGCCCTGGAATGGGTACGGGACAACATTGCCGTCTTTGGCGGCGATCCGGATCTCGTCACTCTCGGCGGTCAGTCCGCCGGGGCTTTCGCGGTCAGCGCCCTGATTTCCTCGCCCCGGGCCGCCGGACTTTTCCAACAGGCCATCCTGCAAAGCGGTGGTCTCGGCTCCCTGCCCGCCGCGGCACCGCTGACCGGCGAACATCTGGCGCGCAATATCCTGCTGGCGCAGCAGGCGATGGCCGCCGCCGGCATCGAGGATACGCCGGCCGGTCTGGACGCCCTGCGGGCCCTCTCGGTGGAGGAAGTGCTGTCCCTTCTGCCGCCGGTAAGCGGCATCCTGCCGCCCCAGGCCGCGAATTACTGGCCAGTGGCCGACGGCAGCGTCATACCCTTCCGCTTCCGTCAGGCGTTACGGCAGGGCCGTCTGAACCGGGTTCCTTTGCTCTTCGGCTCCACCACCGACGAGGTCAGTTTCTTCCTGCCGCCGGAAATGACGGAAACGCAGTATCGCCATCTCGCCCGCCTGACATTCGGCGCCCGGGCCGATGCTGTAATGACACGTTACCCGGTTTCTCGGGGCGATAACGCGCGGTCACGCTGCTGCGACCTCGCCAATGCCGCCGGTCTGCGGGCGGGCATGTTCCCCTTCGCTGACGCGCTGGCCGCGGCGGGGCTTTCGGTTTACGCCTACCGTTTCGACGCTGTGGACCCCATGCTCCGCCATTCCAGCGTCGGTGTCCCCCACGCCTCCGATATCAAATACGTGTTTCACGGCTTCACGGACGAGCTCCGCGCCTCGCCGGAAGCTCTGGCGGACGCTCTATTCGTCCGCGACGCCTGGACGAACTTCGTCAAGACCGGTGATCCGAACCGCGGGACGAAACTTCCGGTCCGCTGGGAACCCTATACCACCGGCGACCATCGGGAGCTGAAGATCGGCCGGGGCACCCGGATGGAGCCCATTTTCCAGGATGATATCCTTCGCTTCGTCAACGACCGGTTCGCCGAAGCGGAGGATGACGACGAAGTATGATTCTTCATGGAAATCTAATCTCCGGCTAAAGGACCTCCAAAACTCCCCCGGTATGATACAGACAAACAGAAGGGAGTTGGTCCAAATGACGAAACAGAAAATCATGGCGCTGGCCCTGGCCGGTCTTTTCACCTTCACCGTTGGCGGCACTGTCCTGCCGGGCGGAAGCGGCACAGCGGAAGCGGCAACCCATCACAGCCGGGACATCCATCGCGACCAGCACAGCAACAGCCACCACAACCAGCAGAGCCATGACAGTTTCCGGCCAAACGAGGAATTCAACCGCGCCATCCGGGAGGAATTCCGGCGCCACGAGAGGAAAGTCGAAGAGCTCCGCCACGCCCATCTCCCCCGCCACAAGATGAGCCGGGAAATGGGACGGGAGCGGGATCGCCACGAGCGTAACCTGCGCGAGATCAACCGGCGGTATCACGCCCGCAGCACCCACCTCGCCCCCTATCACCACTGATAAGAAATCATCATTCGCATTGACCGGAAAAAACATAAAAAAATTGCCCCGGAGCGACAGCAAAGGCTTCCGGGGCTTTCCATTTTTCATTGGTTCGTCTGTTCCTTGCGGGAAAGATACATTGTGAGTATAATAATGTCAGAAACAAGACACCGGCCGGTGACGCCGGATTGTGGAACGTTATCCGCCTGCCGGCGAAGGAGCTGCCGAGAACGAATGGAAATGCAGGACGACCCGCGCCTCACCGAGGCGGCGCGCTATCATATCGGGAAATTCTACGACGAGAACCCTTTCCTGGCCCTTCTGGGGGTCCGGGTGACTTCCTTCGCCTGGGGCCGGGTGCGGCTCGACGCGGACATCACCCACCCGCTCACGAACGTGTACGGCATCGTCCACGGCGGCGTCACGGTGACGCTGGCCGATACCGCCATGGGCGGCGCCTGCCTGGCCTGCAACAAGCAGGTGGTGACGCTGGAGATGGGCATGAATTTCATCAAGCCGATCGCGGAGGGTGGCCATGCCTACGCTGTGGGCGAAGTCGTCCACAACGGCACCCACACCATGGTCTGTGAAGCCCGGGTCTTTGACAGCGATGACGAGCTCTGCCTGAAATCCCAGGCGACATTTTTCGTGTTGCGCGAGTTCGGTGCCAAGAGCCCCGGCAAAGAACACAAGGAGGAATCCGTTTGAATTGGTTTCGTATCGCTCTGGCGGCGATTCTCTGCCTTTTCCCCATCCGGGCGCTGGCGTCGCCGCCGGCGCTGGCCTCGGAGGCGGCCATCCTCATTGAGGCGGCCAGCGGGCGGGTACTTTACGAAAAGAACGCGGACCGGCTCATGTACCCGGCCAGCATGACAAAGATCATGACCTGCCTGCTGGCGCTGGAAAACGCCAACCTGCAGGACACGATCACCATCAGCCCGGCGGCGGCGGGCACCGAGTACGCATATCTGGAAGCCGGCCAGCGGCTCACGATGGAGGAACTGCTGACGGAGATGATGATGGAGTCGGACAACGGCGCCTCCGTCGCTGTCGCCGAGCACCTCGCGCCCTCAGTCGGGGCTTTCGCCCAGCGCATGACGGACCGGGCCGCCAGTCTCGGGGCGGGAAAGACGCGCTTCGCCAATCCCAACGGTCTGCCCGACGCCCAACACGTTTCCACGGCCCGGGACATGATGAAGATTTCCCGTTTCGCCTGGAGCCTGCCGGCTTTCCGCCGCATCGTGGGAACGTCACGCCATACGGTGCAGTTCCTCGGCTCCAGCGGCAAGCCCTGGGAGGCAAAAAACACGAACCGCCTGCTGGATTCCTATCTCGGCATGGTGGGCATCAAGACCGGCTGGACCGACGCCGCCGGCGGCTGTCTTGCCGGCGCTGCCGAGCGGAACGGCATCACCCTTATCAGCATCGTGATGAATGCCCCCGACGCGCAGACCCGCTTCGCCGACACCGCTGCTCTCATGGACTACGGCTTCCCAATGGTCCGTCTGGTCAAGGGCCCGGTAAAGGAACAGCTTCAGCGCACCGTCTGGGTACACGACGGCACGACGTTTGAAGTGACCGCCCACCCCCGCGCCGATATTCGTTTCACCCTGTTCGAGGGCGAATCGGAACGGCGCTGCTCCTATCACTTCGATATGCCGCGCTTCATCCACGCACCGGTGAAGCAGGGGGACAAGCTGGGAGACCTGGTACTCACCTATGACGGCAGAGAGGTCGGCCGCATCGACATGATCGCCGACACTTCCCTGGGCAAAGGCTTCAGCCCCATCGCCCTGCTGCTGGGCTTCTACGACTCCATCCTGGGGCCGCTCCTGGGCTGATACGCAAAAAGCAGTTGCAATCGGGGGCCAAAAGGAATATCATAATAATACGCGTTTGACGCGCAGCTTTAGAAAACCATCGTTGGAGGGGATATTCAGATGAGCAAGAAGGATATTGACTGGGGAAATATCGGCTTTGAATACGTGGTGACGGACAAACGGTACGTCTCCAACTATAAAGACGGTGCCTGGGACGCGGGCGGCCTGACTTCGGACGACAAGATCACCATCAGTGAGGACGCCGGCGTATTGCAGTATTCCCAGTCCTGCTTTGAAGGCCTCAAAGCCTATACCACGAAGGACGGGCACATCGTCTGCTTCCGCCCGGACCTCAACGCCCAGCGCATGTACGACTCGGCGAAGCGGCTGGAAATGCCGCCTTTCCCGGTGGACCGCTTCATCGACGCCGTCCATCAGGTGGTGGCGGCCAACGCCGACTGGGTACCGCCATACGGCAGCGGCGCCACCCTCTACATCCGCCCCTATATGTTCGCCTCCAGTCCGGTCATCGGCGTCAAGCCGGCGGATGAATATCAGTTCCGCATCTTCGTGACGCCGGTGGGCCCCTACTTCAAGGGCGGTGCCAAGCCAATCGTCGTCAAGATCAGCGACTTCGACCGGGCGGCCCCCCGGGGCACCGGCCATATCAAGGCGGGCCTCAACTACGCCATGAGCCTGCACGCCATCGTCACCGCCCACGCTGAGGGCTTCGCCGAGAACATCTACCTCGACCCCGCCACCCGCACGAAGATCGAGGAAACCGGCGGCGCCAACATCATCTTCGTCGATAAGGACGGAAACCTCGTCGTACCGAAGTCCGACAGCATCCTGCCTTCCATCACCCGCCGCTCCATCGTCCACGTGGCCGAGAAGTACCTGGGCCTCAAAGTCGCGGAGCGGGAGGTCCTGCTCTCGGAGGTGCCGAATTTCAAGGAATGCGGTCTCTGCGGTACCGCCGCCGTCATCTCGCCGGTTGGCAAGATCAACGACCACGGCAAAGAGATTGCCTTTGCCAGCGGCATGGAGAAGATGGGCCCCGTCATCCAGAAACTCTACGACACTCTCACCGGCATCCAGATGGGCAGCATCGAAGCGCCCGAGGGCTGGATCCACAAAGTCGAATGAACCGTGAAAAGGGCCATACGCGATAATGCGTATGGCCCTTTTTTTGTTCCGTATCAGGAAAAGAGGTCCCTTCGTCCGGGGCGCCGGCAATAAACCGCCCGCCTCAGTAGCCGCGCTTGCGCAGACGCTCCTTTTCCTTGCGGTCCGCCATCTGCTGAATCAGAGCGATGAACGTCCTCGCCTCGTGGAAAGAGGGGAAAACTTTCAGCGCCACTCCCGGGCGCACCTGAAGAACCCGAATCAAAGCGTCCATCGCTTTTTCCGGATCGCAATCCTTGAGATAATCAATAAGATCGAGCGGCGTCGTTCCCAACTCAAAGGCCAGCTCGTCATAGGCCGGATTCGTCGGCCCCATATCCTCCACGGCGTCCAGGGCGGTAGCGTAGGCCTTCGTATCGCGGTCCCACTCCTGCAGGGACGCGTCCGCAAAGGTACCCATAGCGATCGCTCGCGGCTTGCGTCGAATCATTTTTCCATGCGCTTCCTCTCGATAATCTATGCGTAGGTAAAGGATACCATGTTTTATGGGAAAAAGCAAGGACACAAAATCAGGTGACGCAATCCGCAATCCCCGTTCCCGTGCTCCTTCCCGACGCCGCCGGAAAAAATCCGGCATTTCCGGCGGCAGAAAAGAGGATTTTCCCCGCCGCGTATAGAATTATTTAATGTTAGCATTAAGGCTACCCGATGCTTTTCCCTTACTCATTTCAGGAGATGATCCGCGTGAAGCGTTCTCTGCTTTTCTATATCGTCCTCATCGCGGCGCTTCTCTTCGCGCCGTTGCCCGCCGCCGCCGAGCTGCAGCCCGGCTCGGAGCGGACGGTCTGCCGGGTGGGCTATACGCCGGTTCCCAATTACTTCACCATGGACGACCTCGGCAATTATAACGGCTTCATTTACGACTATATGGAAGTCATATCTTCCTATACCGATTACTATTTCGTCTATGTGCCGGGAACGCCCGGCGAATGCGTGCAGCGACTCCGGAACGGTGAGATTGACGTCGTGGCCGGTATGCTCCAGACCACCGTCTCGATGCCGGGCATCCTCTATTCCGAGCGGCCGCTCACCACTGTACCGGCTGGTCTGGTGCTCCGTGCCGGGCTGGAGCCCGGTCCCGTCCCGCTGGACAGCCCGCCCCGCCGCTTCGGCTATTACGGAAAAACCACCAACCCCGATGATATTCGCTACGGCTTCAAGCCGTATGGCATGGAAGAAGGACGGGACTATCTTCTCATCTCTTACGACGATATGGAGACTCTGATCTGGGACAGCCACAAGAGCCGTCTGGACGGACGCATCGCCGCCGCCATCTTCCTGCCCCCCAGCGATTCTCTGGCGCTTCCCGTCAAGGCCCTGAACTTCCATCTGGCGACCCGCGCCGACAGCGCCCCCCTCATGGCGAAGCTGGACACCGCCATGGACCATATCATGCTGTCGGCCCCTCAGTTCCGCGACAAGCTCTACGGCAAATTCTTCACCAACGGCATCTCTCTCCGGCTGACACCGGCGGAACGGAACTTCCTGCAAAGCCACCCCGTCATCACCTATACCGCTGTGGCCGCGGACGAGGCCCCGTTCTTCTATACGGAAAACGGCCGTCCCGCCGGCATCATCCCCGAAATCTTCCAGCAGATGGCGCAAGACCTCCGGGTATCCTTTGAGTTCCGCCCCTCGGCCAACAACGCCGAGAAAATGCAAATGCTCAACGACGGCAGCGTGGACATCGTGCCGAATTTCTTCGCCGATTACAACTGGGCCCAGCGCCACGGCTCCAAGCTCACTTTCCCCTACCTCGAACATACCTACATCGCGGTTACCCGGCGTGGATATAGCCCGGACGCCTCCTCCGTCGTCGCCGCCCTGCGCGACCATCGCCACACCCGGGAATTCGTGGAAAAACACTACAAGGTCTCCCAGATCCTGTATTTCGACACCATCCTGGAATGCCTGCAGGCCGTTTCGGACGGCACCGCTGACATCGCGTTTCCCCGGGGCCTCACGTTGCAGACAATGCTGGCCCAGGGCCAGTTCCTGAACCTCACCTCCAACGGCAGCATCGTCTATACCAACCCCGTCGCCATCGCTGTCAGCGACCAGACCAATCCCATCCTCATCCAGATTCTCAACAAGGAACTGACTCATCTCGGCAATGCCCGCATTGACGAAATCGTGAACCGGCGCCTTTTTTCCCATGAGCACTTCAGCAGTGTCAAGGCGCTCATCTACCAGCACCCCATCAGCGCTCTGATCGGTCTTGCTCTGGCCGCCCTTGCCGTCATCGGCTTCCTGCTCTACCGGCAACGCGCTCAGGATAAGCTCTTCCGGGCTGCTTACTATAACCATCTGGTAGGTCTGCCGAACATCCGCCTGTTCGAGCGGGAGGTCCCCCGGTCCATCGAACGCCTTGACATGGAGCGCCGGGCCGGCCTGCTCTATCTCATGCACCTTCAGGCCGACCGGCTGGACATCCTCAAGACAGCCTATGACACCTCTGTTTTCTACCGGGGATTCCGGGAGCTTTCCGTCAACGTCCGGGAGAAGAATCCCTGGGTTCGCAACGACGCCGTTTCCTCCGAGCTGGTGCGGCACTATTTCTTCTGCTGCCTGCCGGAAACCCTGGGGCCGGTGACCGCCGCCGAAAAGCTCCTGCGGGACGCGGACACCATGCAGGCAGGCGGCTTCTCCGTTCACATGGACTACCATGTGGGCATCCGGGCCGTGCCCCCGGAGGGTCCTCTGGACCTCCAGCAGCTTCTGACCGACGCCGAAACCGCCATGAACGAGGCCATCGAAAAGGGCGACCGCATCGGCCTCTTCAATGAGGACCTGCAGGTGAAGCGCCTTTTCCAGCGACAGGTTGAGACATTGCTGCCAAAGGCGCTGGAAAACCACGAGTTCAAGATCTATCTGCAACCGAAATACGAAATCGCCACCCATCGCATTGTCGGCGCCGAATCCCTGGTGCGCTGGCAGAGCCCGGAGCTTGGCTTCATCATGCCGGGCTTCTTCATCGACATCATGGAAAAGACCGGGGCCATCATCGATTTTGACTACTATATGCTGGAACACGTCTGCACGATACAGCGCCAGCGGCTCGATCAGGGCCGCCCGGTGGTCTCCATCGCCGTGAATCAGTCGGGACTCCATATGCGCGAGGAGGAATACCTCTCCCGCATGCAGGAAATCGCCAACCGCTACCACCTGCCACCGGGCACCATCAATCTTGAAATCACGGAGACCGCCTTCATCGACTTCGACTCCAAGAACGGCCACTGGAATGCCAGCGCCATCGTGGACGCGCTGAAGGAAATGGGCTACACCATCGCCATGGACGACTTCTGCACTGGCTATTCCTCCATCGTCATGCTGCACCATCTGCACATGGACACCATGAAGATCGACCGGGCCATGCTGCTGGCCGCCGAAGCCTCCGAGCGCGGACGCACCATCCTCAAGAACGTCATTGCCTTCGGCCTGAGCCTCAACATGAACGTCCTCTGCGAAGGCATCGAGACCAAAGAGCAGGAGCAACTGCTGATTGAGGAAAGCTGCCGCTACGGCCAGGGGTTCCTGTTTGCCGAGCCCATGCCCGCCGATGACTTCGCCCTCTTCCTCGAGGACTATCTGCGGAAAACGGCCGCCACTCCGGCCGGAGTCTGAAAAAAGCAAAAAAGAACCGCCGGAAGGGGTTTTTTCGCCCCCTCCGGCGGTCTTTTTTATTTCTTGAACAGGTTCCGTACCGTATCCATGAAGCTCTTTTGCTCGGGATTGACGTTCTCCCCCGAGAGCTCGCCGAATTCCTTCAGCAATTCCTTCTGCCTTGACGACAATTTCTGCGGTGTCAGGACCTTTACCCGGACGTGCTGGTCGCCGCGGCCTTTGCCCCGCAGGAACGGGATGCCCCGCCCCTTGAGGCGCAGGATCTGGCCCGACTGGATGCCGGCGGGGATCTTCATCTCCACCTTGCCGTCCAGTGTCGGCACCTCCAATGTGTCGCCCAGCGCCGCCTGAACAAAGGAAACCGGCACCTCGCAGAGAACATCGGAGCCGTCCCGCTGAAAGAGCTTATGCGGCTTCACGAAGACATAGACGAACAGGTCGCCCGGCTGGCCGCCCCGCCGTCCCGCTTCGCCGCCGCCGGCCACCCGGATGCGGGAGCCCTCGTCGACGCCGGCAGGAATCTTCACGCGGATCGTGCGGCGCACTTTCTGATGGCCGCTGCCGTGACAGGCCGGACAGGGATTCTTGACGATTTTGCCGGTGCCGCTGCACCGCCCGCAGGGACGCGAATTGACGATGCGGCCGAAGGGCGTGTTCTGCGCGTGCTGCACCTGACCGCTGCCGTGGCACTCGGGGCAGGTCTCCGGCTGCGTGCCGGCCGCCGCGCCGCTGCCGTGGCAGGTGGTACATTCCTCGGTACGGGGAACAGTAAGCTCCGCCTCCTTGCCGAAGGCCGCTTCCTCAAAGGCAATCTCCAAATCGTAGCGCAGGTCGGAGCCCCGCTCCGGTCCCTGCCGCCGCCCGCGGCTGCCGCCGCCGCCGAAGAAGGCGTCGAAGATGTCGTCGAACCCGCCGCCACCAAAGCCGCCGAATCCGCCAAAGCCGCTGAACCCTCCGGCGCCACCGCCGCCGCCCGGCCCCTCGAAAGCGGCATGGCCGAACTGGTCGTACTGTTGCCGCTTCTGGGGATCGGAAAGGACACTGTAGGCCTCGTTGACCTCCTTGAATTTCTCCTCGGCGGTCTTGGGATCATCGCGGTTGAGATCGGGATGGTACTTGCGGGCCAGCTTCTTGAACGCCTTCTTGATGTCCGCGTCCGACGCGCCCTTTTCCACGCCGAGCACTTCATAGTAATCCCGCTTGTCGCTCACGCCGCACCACCTCGTTTCTTATCGAAGCTCATCCTGCTGCTTCCTCATTTCTTGTCGTCCTTGACCTCGGTGTATTCCGCGTCAACGACGTTATCGTCCTCTTTTTTGGCGCCTTCCTTCGCCGCCTCAGGGCCGGGCTCCGGACCCGCCTCGGCGCCGCCCGCGGCCGGACCGGCAGACTGGGCCTGCTGGTAAGCGGCGGCGCTGATCTCGTAAAGCGGCTTCTGCAGCTCCTCGGTGGCCTTCTTGATGGCGTCGTTGTCGCCGCTCTTCACGGCCTCCTTGACCTTCTCGATGGCCGCCTTCGCCTCATCGACCTTCGCCTTGTCGGCTTTGTCGCCGAGATCGCGGATCGTCTTCTCCGCCTGATAGACGAGGTTGTCGGCGTTGTTCTTGATCTCGATGGCTTCCTTCTGCTTCTTGTCCTCGGCAGCGTGGGCCTCGGCTTCCTTCACCATGCGGTCGATATCGTCCTTGCTCATGCCGCTGTCGGACTGGATGGTGATCTTCTGCTCCTTGCCGGTGCCAAGATCCTTCGCCGAGACGTGGACGATGCCGTTGGCGTCGATGTCGAACTTGACCTCGATCTTCGGCACGCCGCG
>JAFSWT010000078.1 GCA_017444395.1 Schwartzia sp. (in: firmicutes)
GGGGCTTCCATCAAGTACATCGTGCCGGCGGCGGTGGAACAGTATATCAAAAAAGAAGGATTGTACCGATGATGGATTACGAAGCCTGTCGAAGGATGCTGGAGGAACGGTTGAAGCCGTCGCGTTACCGGCATTCTTTGGGCGTGGCCGATACGGCGGCGGCGCTGGCCCGGCGATTCGGCGTCGATGAGGCGGTGGCGCGTCTGGCGGGGCTGCTTCACGACGCGGCCCGGGAGTTCCCAACGGAGACCATGATTGACGAGGCGGAAAAGCGCGGCATTCCCATCGGTCCCATTGAGCGCGCTTTGCCTTTGCTCCTGCACGGACCGCTGGGGGCGTTTCGGCTGGTGGAGATTTACGGCGTGGAGGATGAGGCCATCCGCCGGGCGGTCAGCCGCCATACCGTGGGCGGCGCGGGCATGACGCCGCTGGACAAGATCATCTATTTCGCTGATATGATCGAGCCTAACCGCAACTATCCCGGTGTTGCCGGCCTGCGGCGGCTGGCGGACAGTGCCTCTCTCGACGAGATGACGCTGGCCGGGTTGAATCGTTCCCTGATTTTCGTGATGGAAAAGGGCGGCCTGATTCATCCCGATACCGTGACCGCGCGTAACGAGATCCTCTTTACGGGAGATGGGGCGCGGTGACAGACGGAACAGGGAGAACCTCATGGGAAGGATGAATCTATGAGCAGCGAAACCAAAGATAATATCCGGAACAAGCGGCGCATCCGCCGGCGCTATCGCCTGCTGCAGTTCATTCGTCTGGTGTTTTATCTGGTCATCCTGGCCGTCATCGGCTGGGGCCTGCTCCAGGTTTTCCGCGTTGGCGCGGACATCTACGGGAAATACTACGCGATGTACCAGGACTATACCGAACGGCGGGAGCAGCGACGGACGAAGCAGGACGAGCAATTTGACGGCTATCTGAATCTCCTGCTTCTGGGCATCGATGACGGTCCGGGCGGGCAGAAGCCGGCAGCGGATACGGTGCTTCTTTTGAGTCTGGACCGGGCCAACGGGCGGATACGTCTGCTCTCCATTCCCCGGGGAACGCTGGTCACGACGGAGAATGGCCCGCATCGCCTGGTCGAGGTTTATCAGCAGGGGGGCGCACCGGCGATACTCCGGGCGGCGCAGGGTCTCCTGGGCGTCTCCGTTCATCATTACGCTGCCGTCGGGACAGCGGCACTGGCGCAGTTCATTGATGCCCTGGGCGGTGTCGAGGTCTATGTGGAGCGGCAGATGGACTACGAGGATCCGGAGGCGGGCCTGGCCATTCATATCCCTCAGGGTTATCAGCGCCTGGACGGTGAGACGGCGCTGAAATTCCTGCGTTATCGCAGCGGCGAGTTCGGCGATTTGGGGCGGGTCCAGCGGCAGCAGCGGTTCCTGAAGGCCGTTCACAGCCGGCTACGGCAGCCCGAAGTTCTGACAAAGCTGCCGCAAATTGTGCCCATCCTGCAAGAACAGGTGGATACCAGCTTTGAGGTTTGGGACAGCACCCAACTGACGAGTCTGCTCAGAAGCTTCCCTGAGGAGGGGCCTGAGACCGTCATCCTGCCAGGTCAGCCGATTCCGGGCAACGATACTTACTATGTTCCTGATATGGAGAAGATAAAAGAGAAGATGTGGCTGTTCTTCCCACCGCCGGAAGAAGCGGCGGCGGAAAGCGCGAAGTGACAGGTAGTGCCGGGAAAAGGGTTTTATGGCCCGGCGAGAAACTGACAAACAGAGAAATGATTTGACAGAAAGGGGAATGCGGATGTTCAAGACCTCGGAGGAGCTGGCGCGGGCCATCGCCGCTGCGGCCAGCAGCAAGAAAGCGAATGACATCGTGCTCATGGCGATGGCGCCGGTCACAATTGCGACGGACTATTTCATCGTTTGCTCCGCCAATACCACGACGCAAACGAGGGCCATCGCCGATGCCATCGAGGAGAAGCTGGAGGAGGCGGGCGTCGCTTTGAGCCACAAGGAGGGCTATCGGGAGGGCGAATGGATCCTGCTGGACTACGGCAACTGCGTGGCCCATGTCTTTACCCGGGACAGCCGGGAATACTATGCGCTGGAACAGCTTTGGAACGACGCGGAGCTCACCCCCTATGAAGACTGAAGAAGGCCGTCAACCGGGGGGGAGGAAGCGGCCGGCGACAGAGCGTCCCGCTGCTTCCTCGGGGGAAATGCGGCAGCAACCTTTCCCCCCTGGTTCCGTAGCGCGCCTCAAGGTGGTGCGGCTCGGCGAGATGGGGGCCTGGCTTGACGCCGGCACCGGCAACACCAATGACGACATCCTGCTTCATCAGAAGCAGCAGACGGCGCCGGTAGCCGTGGGCGATGAGGTCGAGGTTTTCCTCTATCTCGACCCGAAACGGCGGCTGACCGCCAGCATGCGGGTGCCGAAGATGCGGGAGGGGCAGATCGCCCGTCTCAAGGTCATCAACGTCAGCCGCGACGGAGCTTTCCTTGATGTCGGCGCCGAGCGGGGCATCCTGCTTCCCTATGCCGGGATGCGGGGGCGCCCTCAGATTGGCGAGGTCGTTTGGGCGAAGCTCTATACCGACAAATCCGGCCGCCTGGCGGTGACGATGGAGGTCGAGGACGAGATGCGCCGCGCTTCCCGGCCGGCCGAGGGTGTCGAGGTGGGGAGCTTTGTCACCGGCGAGATTTACAACTATACGGACAGCGGCGCTTTTCTCTTTTCCCGGGAACGGTACATCGTTTTCCTGGCAAATGCCGAACTCCCCACGCGGCCCCGGGTGGGGGCCACCGTCACGGCCCGGGTCACCTTCGTCCGGCCTGACGGGCGGCTGAACGCATCCTTGCGTCCGGTGAAGGAAAAGGCCATGACCGCCGATGCGGAGGTCATTCTGGATTTCCTGCGGCAGCGCCGGGGGCGGATGCCCTATAGCGATGATACATCGCCCGCTGTCATCCGGGACAAGTTCCACATCAGCAAGGCGGCGTTCAAGCGGGCGCTGGGCCATTTGATGAAGGAGGGACTCATCGAGGAACGCGATGGTTGGACCTGGCTCAGGGATTGGGCGCAGGACGACTAATCTCCCTCCTGCCGTACGCCCGTTGAAATGCTGACGAATGTAATTATTTTTCCTGGCGGAAAATAATATGGATTTACGGCTTTTTAAAATTTTTTACGGATAAAAGAAGGAAAATGGCCTTTTACCACGAATATAATAATAACGATGTAAATGCATATTCATCCTGCGAGCAGGAGACTGATTCAGTTGGGGGCGAAAACCATGGCCGAGACAAGCGGAGATAAGAAAGGAATTCTGCTGGAGACAGGTACGAATGAGTTTGAGATCGTCGAGTTCAATATCGGCGAAGTTAACTATGGAATCAACGTGGCGAAGGTGCGCGAGGTCATCACCAGCGCGGACTTCCCCGTGACCGCTATGCCGCAGGCCCATCCGTATATCGACGGCCTGTTCACGCTCCGCGGACGGTCGATGCCACTCGTCAATCTGCCGCGTTGCTTGAACGTGCAGGGATCGGGCCGGCCGAAGAACATCATTGTCACGGAAATCAACAACTACAATATCGGCTTCCTGGTGGACAACGTGTCCCGTATCCACCGCATTTCCTGGAAGGAAATGGAGCCGTCGCCGGAGGTGGGTGACCAGTCCCGGGTCGTCGGTATCATCAAGATGGAGGACAAGATTGTCCTGTTGCTCGACTTTGAGACTGTCATCGCCGAGATCAATCCGGAGATCAACGCCAAGCTCACCACCTTTGAGGAAGCGGAGGAAGACCTCAAGGCCAGGCGCAGCAAGGAACATATCGTGGTGGCGGAGGATTCGCCGATGTTGCGCGAGTTGGTCGTTACGACGCTGCACGAGTCCGGCTACAATTTCGTCAAGGCGAACCCGAACGGCAAAGAGGCCTGGGACTATCTCCAAACGCTTACGAAGAGGGACAAGCCCATCCGCGATCTGGTCACCCTTGTCATCACCGATATCGAAATGCCGCAGATGGATGGCCATCGCCTGCTGAAGCTCATCCGCGAGGACGAGAAGTTGCATGACATCCCGGTGGTCTTGTTCTCCTCGCTCATCAACGAGGAAATGCGGCTAAAGGGCTTGGAGCTCGGCGCCAGCGGCCAGATATCGAAGCCCGAGATCAACCAGCTCATTCAGATGCTTGACGAGCTCATCTTCGGCAAGAAAGCCAAGAAAGACGACGACATGGATTGAATCCCGGCAACAAAGAAATCCCCGGCCCGCTTGGGTTGGGGATTTTTCTATAAGATGCGCGCTGGAGTGCTGACGGCTTGGTTTTCGGGGAAAAGGTTTGGGGAGGGTGGCTGTTATGCGATTGTTTATAGCGATATTATTGGACGAACCTGTATTGGACGCGCTGACGGATTTTCAGTCGGCGCTCTGGGAAAGCGGCCTGCGGGGGCGTCTCGCGCCCCGGGAGAATCTGCACCTGACGCTGGCGTTCATCGGGGAATACGGTAATCCCGAGGCGGTGGCGGAGGCCATGACGGCGATTCCGTTTGTTCCCTTTCCGCTGCGGCTTGAGGGCGTCGGACAGTTCGGGGATCTCTATTGGGCCGGGCTGTCGGAGAGCCCGGCGTTATCCGCTTGTGCCCGGAGATTGCGCCGGAGTCTCGCGGAACGCGGTATTCCCTATGATCGCAAGCGGTTTTCACCGCATATCACGCTGGTCAGGAAAGCGGTGTTCCACGGTGGGACGGCGCTGCCGGATGTCGCTCCGCCATCAGGGGAGATGCTCGTCCGGGGCATTTCGCTGATGCGCTCGGAGCGTGGCAAGCGCGGCATGATCTATACGGAACTGGCGAGGGCCGGGGAATGACGGGGACGGGCGGACACAGGCCGGACCGGGTATTGGCGGGGAAAAGGCTTCGTCTCTGTAACGTCCTGTTCCCGATGTGGCTGTTCTATCTTTTTCCTACGGGAGTGTGGCTCATTCTCTTGCCCGCGAATGTTGTCGTTGATACGCTGGTCTTGCGATGGGGTATGAAACGTTTGCGTATCGCGGATGTCACCGGACTGTGGCGGCGCAGCATCCTTCGTGTCTGGGGGTTTGGCTTTCTGAGCGACCTTCTGGGCGCCGGGTTCATCCTGGGATTGCAGCTCCTGATTGACGCCGCGGGGCTGCCGTGGAACACTTTCTTCTTTCCGGGCGTCACGCTTCTTTCCCTGCCTGGCGTCGTACTGGCCGGTTTCTGCATTTATGGCTTGAACGCACGGTATGCGTTCGCCGGTTGCGGACTGAAGTGGGAGCAGATTCGGCAGTTGAGCCGTATGCTGGCGGTTTTCACGGCCCCTTACGCGATGTTGATCCCACTATACGGCTGACTGCTCTGGCGGACGTTCCCGCTGAAGGGGAAAATCTATGGACAAACGGGAAAGTCCTGTTGTATAATAATGCCCGGTGAGCCGGGAGGGGCTTTCAGAAACACGGTATCCCGATAAGGGATCTGCTTTATGGACGGGTCTTTTGGGATTGGATAGCAGTAGGGGGAGAGAAATGGCACTGATTGTAAAGAAGTTCGGCGGCAGCTCCGTCGGCAGCATCGAGAAAATCCAGAATGTAGCCAAGCGCATCCTGAACGAAAAGAAGCCAGACGACCAGATCGTCATGGTGGTGTCCGCCATGGGGGACACGACGGACGACCTCATCGCGCTGGCGAAGGGGATTGACAGCGATCCGTACCGCTATGACCGGGAAATGGATATGTTGCTGGCGACCGGGGAGCAGGTCTCCATCGCGCTCCTGACCATGGCGTTCCGGGCACTGGGGCAAAAGGCAATCTCTTTGACCGGGCCGCTGGCCGGCATGAAGACGAACTCCGTCCACACGAAGGGCAAAATCGTCGATATCCAGCCGCAGCGTGTGCTGGACGAGCTCAAAGAGGGCAATATCGTCGTGGTTGCCGGTTTCCAGGGCGCGGACGCGTTGGGCGATCCGGTCACATTGGGCCGCGGCGGCTCTGATACCTCAGCGGTGGCCCTGGCCGGAGCGTTGAAGGCGGACAGTTGCGAAATATTTACCGATGTGGACGGCGTTTACTCGGCGGACCCGCGGATTGAGCCGGACGCGCGCCGTATGAAAGAGATTACCTACGACGAGATGCTGGAGATGGCCCGGCTGGGCGCCGGCGTAATGCAGCCGCGCTCCGTCGAGATGGGGAAGCATTTCAATATTCCCATCCACGTCCGCTCTACGTTTACCAATAAACCGGGCACTATGATTCGGGGGGAGTATACAATGGAGGAAAAAGATTTCGTCATCCGCGGCGTTGCCCACGACGCCAAGGTCACCAAGCTCGCTGTGCTGGGGGTTCCCAATACGCCGGGCATCGCCCACTCGATATTCTCGGCGCTGGCCGAGGCGCATGTGGACGTCGATATGATCGTGCAGAGCATCCGCAATATCGAGAAGAATATCACCGACATGGTCTTCACCATCGCCAGCGACGACCTGCCGCGGGCCAGGGAGATCCTGGACAGGGTCGCCAATGAGCTGAACGCCGTCGCCGTTCTGGTGGAGGAGGACGTGGCGAAGGTCTCCATCGTCGGCGCCGGCATGCTGGGAAGTCCCGGTATTGCGGCCCGGATGTTCGGCGCCCTTGGATCGGCCGGCGTGAACATTGACGTCATCAGCACGTCGGAAATCAGCATATCCTGCCTCATCAAGTCGGCGGATATGCAGAAGGCCATCAACGCCATTCACGCCGAGTTTTTTCCGAAGAAATGAACTGAATACGAACCGAAAAAAAGAAGGCGCTCCGTCGAGGAACGCCTTCTTTTTGGTTGGAACAAGGGAGAGGGAGAGGTTATGAGAGGTCATCGGAATAGAGGGGCAAACTGCCGCTTTCCGTCGCCCGGTGACGGTGGTGATGATGATGGCGGGGCGGTGGGGCGTGGTGATAGCGCGCGTAGCGATGATGATGGCGGTGGCGGTGACGGCCGAGCAGCGAGTCGCGGAACCGCGTCCAGGCACTGGCTTCGCTGACCGTCGTTTCGCCTCCCGGTGGAGCCGCGGACGCTTCGGTGGGGCCGCCCGCGCCCAGCAAGAGGACGCCGCAGAGAAGCGCCGGGAGCAGAATCCTTTTCGTCCAACCTTTCATGGTAATCGCCTCCTGTTTTTCTTTTGACAACAGGATATCAGCCCATTCTTGGAGATGGTTGAGGCGAGAATTAAGCGCGGATTAGACTTCAATTAAAAAAGTTCCACGTGTTGGTAACCGGCGCTGAAAACGGAAAAACGAAGAATTGAGCGGAAACGGGCAGGGATTTTTTCCCGGACCGCGAATAGATATAGGGAAAGAAATTCATCGTACAGGAAAGGAAGGATGTATTTTGCGCAGGATACTCATTTTGCTGGCGGCACTCTGGTGTCTCACAGTCACGGCGTTGGCTGCCAGCGCGACGGACGCGGCCATTGACCAGCTCTATCCGCTGCCCATCCGTCCGGGGCTTATGCCAAAGATGGTGGCGGAGGCATTCCCGAAGGAGGGAGAAGCCGCCATGGGACCGATGGAAGCGGCGGACGGCAGCGATACCGTCTGGGTGGCGAACCTGGCCGGCGGTGGGGTGCTGTCGCTGCATACGCTGTCCGGCGGCGAGGTAAATCTCGTCATGGTGATGGCAAATGAACCGGCGCAGGCGGCCACCGCGGCGGTGAACGCCCTGCGTGCTTTGGGGATTCCCACCACCGACCCGGCCACCCGTGAAGCGGTGATGCGGCGGGCAGCGGAGATGGCCGCCGCCGAGGGCAGCGCCACCTGCCGCCTATACAACGCCGCCAACGATATGTGGCTCTACCTGCGCAAGGAAAGCCGCGGGGAGCGGGTCGTCTTCGACTTCGGCACGACGAAGATCCAGGAGAACGGCGAATTCACCGAGAAGCTGGGATCACTGGAGGATGTCGTGATTGCCATGCCGAAAAAATAAAGGCGCTTCGATAAACCATGATGGATTTTTCGATACGACAGCGTCAATTTGGTTTTCCAGCATGGGGGAGGAAGCCAGCCAGACTTACAGCGTTATGGAATGAGAGAGACAAAGATGGCCCTCCTCATTTTTTGGATTCAAAAAATTTGAATTCGATTTTTTACATTCGATGTGGCCGTGCCCCGGAAACGGCGTCTCCGTTAGGAAGCCTGGCCTCACGAAAAATAGCCTCAACCAAATTTCTCATATCAGCCAACGAGAAGCAAAAATGAAAGGATGATGTATCATGTCAGACGAAGCGGTTTTGTTTGAACGCAAGGGCGGCGTGGGAATCGTCACGCTGAACCGGCCCAAGAGCCTGAACTCCATGAGCACCGAGCTGGTGGAACGCTGCATCCAGCACCTGCACAACGCCGAGCACGACCCCGAGGTCCGCTGCGTGGTGTTGACCGGGGCGGGGCGCGCCTTCTGCGCCGGCGGTGACCTCGGCTCCCTGGACGGCCTCAAGACCACCGAAGAGCGCCGTCAGTTCATCATCAAGGCCTCCACCATCACCAAGCTCATCTACTCCATGTCGAAGCCGGTCATCGCCATGGTGAACGGCGTCGCCGCCGGCGCCGGCTTCAACCTGGCCCTGGCCTCCGACCTCGCCTACGCCGCCGAGGGCGTGAAGTTCATCCAGAGCTTCGTCAACATCGGCCTGGCCCCCGACTGCGGTGGCTACTATTTCCTGGCGAAGACCGTGGGCCTGGCGAAAGCCAAGGAGATCATGTTCACCGCCCGGCCGGTGGATGCGCAGGAAGCGCTGACCCTCGGTATCGTGAACGGCGTCATCCCGGCGGAGGAGCTCACCGATAAGGTCATGGCCGTGGCCGAAAAGATTGCCGCCGGCGCCCCGCTGGCCCTGGCGATGGCGAAGAAGGAAATCAACAACTACGGCGCCTCCCTCGACGACACCCTGACCTACGAGGCCATGGCGATGTCGGCGCTCTTGGGCACAGAGGATTTCAAAGAGGGCATTGCCGCCTTCCGCGAGAAGCGCGCCCCGAAGTTCCAAGGGAAATAGCATGATAATTCTACAGCGGACAGTGGGAAAGGGCGGGGCGACCCGCCCTTTTTTCACGCCAATCCGGCGGATGGAAAGCGAAGGGAAGCCCGGCCTTCCTATCCACGAGCGAGCCGCTCTTTCAGCAGGGCGGCCGCTTTGCTGAAAATCTGCCGGGGCTTCCAGATGAAGAAGATGCGGCAGGTGCAGGGCGGCGACAGCGGGCGGAAGACGAGGCCGCTGTCCGGCGTGAGGTTCAGGATGCGGTCGAGGCTCAAAAGATAGCCGACGCCCGCCCCCGCCATCAGCGAGGCGTTGTAGATGAGCGTGTAGGAGGCGACGATGTCGAGGTCGCGCTCGTCCTTGCCGAACCAGTTTTTGAGCTCCCGGTTGGCCAAGGCCTGCTGGGACAAAATCAGGGGCAGCCCCTCCAAGTCCTCCGGATGGATTTCCGTGAGATCCGCGAGGGGGCTGTCCTTTTTCATGAACACGCCCCAGCGGTCTTCGTGGCCGATCTCGATGTACGGGTAATTCGACGGCGGCGCCGGCTCCACCAATACGCCGAAGTCCAGCGTGCCTTTGGAGAGCCGCTCCCGCACCCCGCTGTCGTCGAGGCTGTAGAGATGGGCGCGGATTTTTGGATAGTCCTGCCGCAGCGCTTGGATCGCCTCGGCGATGACCTTCATGCCCGCCGTCTCGGCGCAGCCGATGCGGATGCTGCCGCTGACGTCCGCCTGCGCGTGGGCCAGCTCGTCCACGGTCTTGTCCACCAGCTCCGCGATTTCCTCGGCGCGTTGTTTCAGGAGATACCCCTCCTCCGTCAGAGTGGTGCGCCGCTTGCCCCGCGCGAGGAGCCGGACGCCCAGCTCCTCCTCCAAGTCCATGAGCTGGCGGGACAGCGCGGGCTGGGAGATGTTCAGCTCCTCGGCGGCGCGGGAAATGTTCTCCGTGCGGGCCACGGCGAGAAAGTAGTTCAGCACTCGCAATTCCATGACGATTCACCTCAGGCATAGCATACCATTTTTTATCATGCAAGGCAATTATGGATCGTCATGCAATATATGTATTTGTCATTTCTTGGCGCATTTTGTATAATCGAGTCAGCAAATGAATCAACGGCAAATACGGCCAGAATCATCGGGAGGGAGTTCAATGAAAGAGAAAATGTTGGACGGGAAAGTGGCGATCATCTCCGGCGCGAGCTATGGCATGGGGCAGACGATGGCGGAGCTGTTCGCCTCGGAGGGCGCGAAAGTGGTCATGACGGCGCGGGGCGAGGACAAGCTGGCCGCCGCTGTCGCCGCGATCAAGGACAAGGGGCATGAGGCAACGGGCGTCGTGGCGGACAACAAGAAGCTGGAGGATGTGCAAAAAGTCATCCGGACGGCGCTGGACACATACGGCGGCCTCGATATCGTCATCAACAACGCCGCCATCGGCGAGCAGAAAATGATCGACGAGACGGACGACGAGTGGCTGGAGCACGTCTATCAGACGAACGTGTTCGGCCCCTTCCGGTTCATCCGCGAGGCGCTGAAGGTGTTCCTGCCGAAGAACGAGGGCTGCATCATCAACATCTCGTCGGTGAACGGCGACCGTCCTTTCTGCGGTGCGTCCTATACCTCGTCGAAGGGTGCGATCAACACGCTGACGAAGAATGTGGCCATGCGGCTCATCGACACCAATATCCGCATCAACGCCGTAGCGCCCGGCGCGACGGTGACGCCGGCGCATCTCGCCAACAAGGCCGGGGAGCAGCCCGGCGGCGCGAAGATGCTCGAATACAGCAAGCATTTCGTGTACTTCCCGGGGCCGGAGTGCGACCCCATCGACCAGGCGAACGCCTGCCTGTTCCTCGCGTCGGATATGGGGCGCCATGTGAAGGGGCAGGTCATCCAGGTCTGCAACGGGGCGTTTTTGTAAAGCGATAGGGAGGAAGAAGAATATGAAAAAGAAGATGATGATCATGGCGGCGATGATGGCGGGGACAATGGCTTTTGGCGGGCTGGGCGCGGCCCATGCGGCGACGCCCGCCGAGCGCCTCGCCCAAGTTTCGCAAATGAAGCTGTCCTCCATCGGCGAGCTTGCGGACGACACCCGCGTTTTTGCCGTGGACAAATCCATCGAGGCGAAAAGCGTGCGGTTCCAGAACCGTTTCGGCTTCGAGGTGGCGGGGCATCTCTATCTGCCGAGGGATTTTGACGCCAGCAAGCGGTACAAGGCCGTGGTCGTCGCGGGGCCGTTCGGCGCGGTGAAGGAGCAGGCATCGGGCCTCTACGCGCAGGAAATGGCGAAGGCGGGCTTCGTGGCGGTGGCCTTTGACCCCTCCACCACGGGGGAAAGCAGCGGCATCTGCCGGAATATGGGCTCGCCGGAGATTTTCACCGAGGACTACCACGCGGCGGTGGATTTCGTGACGAACCTGCAATTCGTCAACCCGGAGCAAGTGGGCGCGATCGGCATTTGCGGCCTGTCCGGGATGGCCGTCACGGCGGCGGGCAGCGACAGCCGCATCAAGGCGGTGGCGACCTCGGCCATGTACGACATGAGCGAGAGCATCAGCGACCACTACAACGGCGCGTATTATACGCCGGAGCAGCGCGAGCTGGTGAAGCGGCACTTGGCGAAAATCCGCGACGAGGAGGCCAAGACGGGCAAGGCGATACGCGGCGCCCATGAGCTGGAAGTGGACGGGAGCGGCGTCGTCCAGACATTCGACGTCATGTTCCCGGACCGGCTGCCCGGCGACGCGAACCCGGTCATCCGGGATTTCTTCGGCTACTATGTGGGCCGCGCCTACCATCCCCGCGCCATAAACTCGAACACGTCGGCATGGGACGCGGCGACGCCTTACGGCTTCTTCGATTTCCGGCTCATGGACAACCTCGACGAGCTCGGCGGTACGCCCGTGCTTCTGATTACCGGCGACAAGGCGCACTCCAAGTATTTCTCGGATAACGTGTACGCCAAGATCAAAGGCGAAAAGGAAGAAATCGTCGTCCCCGGCGCAACCCATGTGGATCTCTACGACCAGATGGACAAGATTCCCTTCGACCGGCTGGCTGCGTTCTTCGACAAAAACCTCAAATAAAAACACCATGAAAAAAAGAGCGGAGCGGCCTCATTGCGAAGCCGCTCCGTTTCTGTTTTGGCCGCCTGCGCGGTACAGCGCATACGGTATCACGCAGGGCGAGTTCTTCGATACACCGATGTCCGATGTATAGTCCTCGTTATGACCGAGGGGAGAGTTCCACATTGGAACAGCGGCCATCATTACAGGCACATCGTAAAGATTTTTACCACGTCCTCCGCCGTCAACGGGACGAGGGCTTGGAGTTTCCCGCCGTTCAGCCTGCAGGCTTCCTCGGCCATTTCGCGGAAATTCTCCTCGTCGATATTGAGATCCGACAAGCGGCTCTTCAAACCCAATTCGTCGAAGAGGAATTGATCGAGCGCCGCAATCGTTGCCTTTACGCCGTCCGCTTCTCCCAGGCTGGCATCTACGCCCATGACATTTACGCCGAAACGATAGAATAATCGCGCCATGGTTTCGTCGTTTGCCACATACTCCATCCAGCGCGGCATCAAAATGGCCAGCCCGTGGCCATGGGTCACATCGTAGTAGGCGGAAAGCTCGTGCTCCATGAAATGCAGCACCATGCTCGCCCCGGCGGCGAAACTGTCGGTGATCGCGCTGCAGCCCCAAGCGGCCGCCCACATGAGATTGGCGCGGGCCTCGTAATTATTGGGTTCCTTGATTGCCTGGGGCGTATAGTCCACCACGGTGCGCATGATGCTCTCCATGATGCTGCGCTGCATGGAGAGATTGTCCGCCTTGGCGAAATAATAGAAATCAAAGAAGTGGGAAATCACATCAGCGCTGCCGCAGGCCGTCTGATAGGGACTGACCGTGTAGGTGAATTCCGGCACCAGGAAGGATGCCTTAGGACGCAGGCAGGGATTGTCGAGGCCGATTTTTTCCTTCGTCTCCTCGTTGGTTATGACCGAGCCGCTGGACATCTCCGACCCCGTGCCGCTCATGGTAAGCACCGTGAAAACGGGCAGCGCCTTTTCGGCCGGGACTTTGTAGGATAAGAGATCCCACGGGTCGCCGCCATAAACAGCCCCGGCCGCAACCGCCTTGGCGCAGTCGATGACGCTGCCGCCGCCGATGGCAAGGACCGCCGCGGCGCCGCTCTCTTTGGCTAGGTCCGTCCCCCTTCGGACCGTTGACAGGCGGGGATTGGATTCTACGCCATTGAACTCCACCACATCCACGCCTGCTTTTTGCAGGATTTCCATCACTTTGTCGTAGATCCCGTTTTTCTTGATGCTGCCGCCGCCATAGACCATGAGGATGTCCTTTGCGCAAGCGGCGATTTCCGCTCCTAACGAGGGCAAATTCCCCTTGCCAAAATAGACTTTTGTCGTGGGATGGAAAATGAAATCCGCCATGTTCCTCCACGCCCCCTCACACGCCGTAGCCGCCATCGACGCAGTAATCGCTGCCGGTCACATAGCTTGCCGCCGCGTTGGACGCGAGGAACGCCACAACGTGAGCCACTTCCTCCGGCACGCCGAACCGTTTCATGGGAATTCCGGCCGATACCCTGTCCATGTGCGCCTGCTTTTCATCGCCCGCAATCCCCAGCTTGTCATAAATCGGCGTGTCGATAGGGCCGGGGGAGACGGAATTGATGCGGATCCCGTAAGGGGCGAATTCCTTGCTCCAAATCTTGGTAAACATATCCACGGCGGCTTTGGCGGCGCTATAGACGGACATACAGATCAGATGGTTTCGGATCGCCGTGGAGCTGATGTTGACGATGTTGCCCTTGCTTTCTTTGAGGAGCGGCAAGGCCGCCTTGGTCAGGGCCACCACGCCCCGTACATTGACGTCAAAGCACTTGTCGTACGTCGCCAAGTCCACATCCTCAATGTAGCCGATGGGCGACCAGCCGGCGTTGTTGACGAGGATGTCGAGCCGTCCGAAGCGTTCTTTCACCGCCGCTATGGTGCGATCGATGTCCTCGGCCTTCGTTACATCGGCCACCACATAGCTGCAATTTTCACCGACGGCATTGGCGGTTTCCTGCAGGGCGTCCTCATGCCGTCCCGTAACGATGACTTTCGTGCCTTCCCTTGCCAGGGCCTCGGCAATGGCCCGGCCAATGCCGGAGCCGCCGGTCACCAAAGCGATTTTGTCCGTAAGTTGCAGATCCATTTTCGTTTCCTCCCTACTCATTTCATAAAATATTACTTCCCGCAGCGGCATTACCGCCACGCAGACGAACTTTTCTCTTTGTCGAAGCGGCGCATGGTTGCCGTTTCCTCGGGATCTAGGGCAGCATCCAAAGCGGAAAGATGCTTCTTCAACCGCTTGGCTTTATCCTACCGCAAACTGCTTTGACTGGGAAGTCTAAATGTGTTAACATATCGTTAAGGAAAACTTAACGCAAAGTCCCTGAAGATGCCCGAACGGAGGCGCAGCCATGCTCCAGCCTTATGTCAAAACCTTTCTCGCCGTGGCAAAGAGCGGCAGTTTTTCTGCCGCTGCCGAGGTGCTTTATATCTCAAAAGTATCCGTCATGAATCAAATGAACGCCTTGGAGCGGGACGCTGGCGTGAAGCTGTGGGAGCGGACGAGCCGGGGCGCCGTCCTGACCGAGGCGGGGCAAAAAATGGCGGAGTACGCGGAAAAACTCAACGCTCTCGCCGATGCCGCCATGCGCGAAACAAGAGAAGCCGGCGGCCTGCCTGCACAGACGATCCGGATCGGCGCTTCCATGATGCGCCCTTCGGCAAGGCTGGTAGAGCTTTGGGACAGCATAGGGGGGCCGAAGCCGGAAATCCAGTTTGACATCGTGCCGTTCAGCGACGGCAGGAACGGCCTTTTTGCTATGCTCAAAGCGCTCGGCGACACGATTGACTGCTTCGCCACCCCCGGCGGAACCACGAAGCTCCTGATGGAGTACGGCTTTCTTCCCTTCGGCCAGTGCCAATGCCATGTCGCCATGAGCAAAAAGCATCCCCTGGCCAAAAAGAAAATCCTCCGCTGGGAGGATTTGGAGGGGGAGACGCTCATGCTCTTGAAGCGCGGGGATTCCTATGTCCTCGATGCGCTCCGGGACGAAGCCCTGCGCTCGCATCCGTCGATCCGCATCATCGACTTTGACGGGTTCTATGACATTTCGGCGTTCAATCTGGCGATACGGAAACAGTACATCATGGAAACACTGGATCTATGGGAGAACCTTCATCCCTCCATGGTGACGCTCCCCGTCCGCTGGAACTATGAAATGCCCTACGGCATCGTGTACGCCAAAGAGCCGTCTGGCATAGTGGGAACATTCCTCGCTTCGATACGCAAGCACATATCGCGCTAACCGTGTGAAATCCGCCTTGCCAACCACCGAAAACCGTTGTAAAATTAAGAAAAAGGAGGAGGCGCATCCATGGGGCGTATCAAAGAATGGGAAGAGCTGACCATCAGCGACAATTTCCTCTTTCAAAAAGTCATGCAGAACCCCCGGCTGTGCAAGCGGCTCATCGAGAAGCTGCTGGGCATCAAGGCCAGGCGCCTCAACTACCCGGTGGCGGAGAAAACCATCGAGGCAAGCCCCACGCAGAAGGGCATCCGGCTTGACCTCTATGTGGAGACCGAGGACGGCACGACGATCGACATCGAAATGCAGACAGCGGACAAGCCTCTCGGCTGGCTCCCCAAGCGCACCCGCTACTACCAGGCCATGATCGACCTCAATGTGCTGGGCAAGGGCAAGGACTACATCGACCTCAAAATGTCCTTCGTCATCTTCATCTGCACATTCGACCCGTTCCCCGAGAGTGGCCGCAAGATGTACACGTTCACCAGCCGCTGCCATGAGCAGGAGGGATTGGAGCTTGGTGACGAGACGGTAAAGATTTTCCTCAACACCAAAGGCAAGGCCGGCGATGTGGACGAAGACATCGACAAGTTCCTCGCCTATGTGGACGGCAAAGCCGCCGAAGGCGAGTTCGCACAGGACGTCGCCGCCGAGGTTGAGAGGGTAAAACAACACAATGAAACGAGGGTGGAGTATATGACGCTGATGATGGAGCTCAAAGAGCAGAGACGGGAAGGCTATAACGAGGGCGTTATCGACGGCGAGAACAGGGGACGCAACGAGGGGCGCAACGAGGGACGCGTTGACAACATCGTGGACAATGTCCGTGCGCTCGTTGCCAAGAAAGGGTGGAGTCCCGATGAGGCGTTCGATGTTTTGGGCGTCTCGCCGGAGGATCGCACGGTCGTGATGGCGAGGCTCTAAGCCCGCTATGCAGATCCGGTTGCTAAATTTGAGCTGGAAGACAAGCGGTTCATTTCCGGCGGGGTTTACCCCTTCGGCTCTTTCAAGGTGAAAGCGGCGGCGCATCCGGCGATGCCGGCGATCCAAAGGATCTGGAGCGCGGCGGCGAGCCCCCAGCGGTCGGCGACCCAACCGGCAACGGGCGCGAAAATGCCGCCGATGGTCGTCGAGAGGCCGAGGGTGACGCCCGAGGCGAAGCCCGCGTTTTTCCCCAGATATTTTTGCCCCAGCACGACGACCGGGCTGTACGGCAAAAAAAGCGCGATTGCCACAGGGACGAGCAGGAGCGAGGCGGACAGGACGTTTTCGCTGTTAACGAGGAAAAACATCGCCGGAACCATCAGCAGAAACGCGCCGCGCAGGACGGGAACAAAACCGGCGCGGTCGGCGACGAGCCCGCCGCAATAGGTGAACAGGGCGCCCAAGGCGAAGAGCAGGGAGAGCGCCATTGTCCCCTGCCTCGGCGTGGCGGCGAGGACGCTGACCCAGAAAATCGGGATAAAGGTGTTGGAGAGCGTAAAGCCGAGGGAGCGGGCGAAGATGGCCACGGACAGCCGGCCGAAGGACGGCCAGTCGTTCCTCGGCGCTGCTTTCGGACGGCCCGGCAGGTCTTTCGTCTCCGGCGGGCGCGACGCGGGGAGCGCTGCCCGTATGGCCTCCGGAATCTCTCGGGCGATGGCGATCGCCGCCGCCGCGTTCACCACGCCGAACAGCGCCAGCGAACGGATGCCGAGCGTATAAGCGCAGAATCCCGCGACGATGGGGCCGATCGCGAATCCGGCGTTGCCGCCGACAGAGAAGATGGACATCGCCTGCCCCTTGCGCGTTTTGGCAATCCGCCCCGCGAGCAGCGCCGCCTCCGGGTGGAAGAGCGCACTGCCCAAGCCGCAGATCGTCGCAGCGGCGAACATCGTCCAATAGGATGAGGCAAAGCCGATCATCGTGATGCTGAGCCCGCAGAAAACCGGCCCCAGCGGGATGAACCATGGCAGGGAGACCTTGTCGGAATAATATCCGAAAATGGGCTGCAGCACCGACGACAACAGCACGTTCGCAAAGACCAGCGAGGCTGCCTCTTGGTACGATAGCCCGTAGTTCGCGATGAAATACGGCAAAAGCGCGGGAATCGCGCTTTGCGCCCAATCGACGCAGGCGTGTCCCAAGGCGAAATAGCAGATGGATTTGTTCATGGTCTTCATGGGCGTTCGTCCTCCTGGTTCCTAACGATGTGTATGTCCCGACAAGTTCCTCCGCCCATATTCTATACGGAAACCTCGTGTTTGAAAAGATCCGGATTCGATATGGGGCTATCGGTTTTTATATAAAAAAGGTTATATAAAAAACCGATAGCCCCATATATATTTTTTGCTTTCCATATCGAGCCGCCTGTTGTAGAATGAGCATGAGCCAAAATGTTTCATGGGAGGGATTGCAATGGAGGAAAAAGATTACACGGAGCTGGTCGAGGCGTTTCATAAGACATGGGAGCTTTTTCCAGGGCAGGCGCGGCTGATCGACCGGCAGCACAAAGTCATCGCCGTCAACGCGTTCGCGGAGAGCAACGGGCGGAAGCCGGGCGAAATCTGCGCCCAATTCGGCGCACCGGAGAGCCATCGCGGCTGCCGGAAAATGGCGGCGCTCGACACCGGCACCGGGCAGCTTGACCGCCCGTTCGCGGAGCGGGTGCGCGGCTGGGTGCCGCTCAAGGGATACCCTGACGTGGTGGTGCATTTCTCGCTGGCGGTTCCCGAGGTTAACCCGTAATCGAAAAGGGAGGAGTTTTATCATGCCGTATGTCAACATCAAGATCACAAAAGAGGGAGAAGTGACGGCCGAGCAGAAGCGGCGGCTCATCGAGGGGGCGACGGATCTCCTGCATGACGTGCTCGGCAAGAACAAGAAGACGACCGTCGTGACCATCCAGGAAATCGATACGGACAACTGGGGCATCGGCGGCGTGCCGGTCACGGAAATCCGCAAGCAGCAGAAGTGACGGTTGGAAGGGCGGGGGAGACCTGCGCTTTTCGTCTGGATGGGGAGCAGGGCTATGGATTGCCCCCCGGGAAAGTACCCGGCAAAAACAATGGTACTTGATTTTTCCCCGCTTTACGGGTACGATTATTCCAACCATTCAATATAATGTGAAGGAGTGCTGGTTGATGAAAAAATGGTTTGCGTTGCTGTCTCTCGCGCTTTGCGCCTTGACGCTATCGGCCTGCGGGGGCGGCGCGGGAGCGAAGGGTTCTGGCGGCAGCCCCGCGCCGAAAGCGGAAACGCCCGCGAAGAAAGAGGCCGCGCCTGCGGGAAAGCGTGCGCTGGTGGTCTATTTCTCCCGCGCCGATGAAAACTACAATGTGGGGTATATCGAGAAGGGCAATACGAAAATCCTCGCCGAGATGATCGCCGAGGCGACGGGCGCCGACACCTTCGAGATAAAGCCCGCGAAGCCCTACCCGAAGGAATACACGCCCGCCACGGAGGTGGCGAAAAAGGAGAAGAACGACAACGCCCGCCCGGAGATCGTCGGCGCGATGCCGGACGTATCGGGCTACGACGTGATTTTCCTCGGCTACCCGATCTGGTGGGGGGATCTGCCGATGCCCTGCTACACCTTCTTTGACAAGGTGAAGCTGGCGGGCAAGACCGTCGCGCCCTTCTGCACCCACGAGGGCAGCGGCCTCTCCGGCACCGACGGCTATATCGCCAAAGCGACGGGAGCAAAAGTGGCCGAAGCCCTCGAGATGAAAGGGACGACGGCGCAGAAGTCGCGGGACGAGGCGAAGAAAGAAGTCCTCGCCTGGCTCCAAAAACTCGGATATCTGAAATAAAACACAAAAACAAGAAGGAGCGGCCTCGTTGCGAAGCCGCTCCTTCTTGTTTTTGCGGGGGTTCCGTTTTTTTTGCGCGTATGGGTTTGCCGTTCCCGTTCAGTCGGAAATGTCCACGTCCGGCGCGACGAGGACGGTGTAGCCGGGATAGGCGGCGCTGATTTCCTCGGTGAGGATGCGGACGCCTTCTTTGTGGTCGTTGTCGAAGCTCATCACCACGTAGAATCGAAGCGCCTTCCGTTCCGGCTCCACGTAGAAGCCGTGGAACTGCAACGCCCAGTCGTGGGCCATGACGATGCCCCGTACGTTCTCTTGCATCTTTGCGGCCTCGCCGTTGCCCGTGTTGTGGGAATAGACGCCGATGCCGACGAGGAATACGCCGGTCGCGTCCATGACCTTCCGCTCCAATCTCCGCGTCAGGCGGTCCATCTCCGCCACCGTCATGGTGTCCGGCAGTTCAAGATGCACGGAGCCGAGGTTCATGTCCGGCCCGTAGTTGTGCAGGACGAGGTCGTAAGCGCCGCGCACCTCCGGCTCCTCGTCCAGCAGCCCTTTGATTTTCCGCGAAAGATCCGCATCCATGCGGACGCCGAGGATGTCGTCAAGCGTTTCCTTCATCATGTCGATGCCCGACTTGATGATGAAGACGGAAATGACGGCGCCTACATAGGCTTCCAGCGAAACGCCGGTGAAGAGGAATAGAAGCGCCGAGGCGAGGACGGACAGGGAAAGGATCGCATCGAAGGACGCGTCGGCGCCGGAGGCAATCAGCGCGCCGGAGTTCGCCGCCTCGCCCTGCGCCTTGACGTAGCGGCCCAAAGCGACCTTCACGAGCACCGCGAGGGCGATGACCACCAGGGACAGCGTGCTGTAATCCGCTGTTTCCGGCTCGATGATTTTCTTGACCGACTCCACGGCGGAGGTGATTCCGGCGTACAGCACCAGACCGGAAACGATCATCGCGCTCAGATACTCCACGCGCCCGTAGCCCAGCGGATGCGCTTTGTCAGGCGCTTTGCCCGCCAGCTTCGCGCCGAGGATGGTGATGACCGAGGACATGGCGTCGGAAAGGTTGTTCACGGCGTCGAGAATCACCGCGATGGAGTTCGCCGCGAAGCCGATGGTGGCCTTCGCCGCAGCCAGCAGGACATTGGCGAGAATGCCGATGACGCTGGTGCGGATGATGATTTGCTTTCGCGCGGCTTCCGAGACGCTCAATGCCGCATTGTCATTGTTCATGATGCCCTCCGGGGGAATCCCCAAAAAACGGGGCTGCCGCTAAAGCCGTTGGAAGGCTTCGGCCGGCAGCCCCAAACTGTTTGCATGGAAACGTCGTTACGCATCCTTCCCGCTTGGCGGATTCACGACGATATTCGTTGCTTCCTCGTACTTCATCGAGTAGCCGATGCTGAAATGGAGCATCCACTCCGGCTTCTCCGGCAACGGGATCCAGTAGCCGTAGGCATCTTTGCCGAAAGGCCCCGGATAGGTGATGGCGATGGTCTTCTTCTCGTCCGCCGCCTCATTGGCGCGGCAACCCTTATGCTGCTCCGGCTTGCCGTAGGACGAACATTTCGTTCCCACCTTGATGCCGAGAGCTTCGGCCTTCGGGTTCGCGGCGACGATTTCCCGGCTTTTCTTGATCATCATGATCGGCTCGGGAAACCCGTCCCACATGCAATGGAACGCGCGGATGATTTCTTCGTCTGTCATCATGATAAAACTCCCCCCCTAAAACTTGCAAACTTACGAAATCAAAGCCGTCATACTACTACTCGCTGTTAGAAATTTTATTTCTTACAGCGAGTGTATGAGACGTCAGACGCGCCAAAGGCGCGGCTGTAGCGTGCGAAGCACGCGTATCTCAAATAATAACAGGCCTTTCGCTGTTTACTGGGAACCCCCACTATATCTTGTGTTCCGAATGATGTAAAATGTATCTGCTAAAAATCAATGCCAGGAGCGGATAC
>JAFSWT010000079.1 GCA_017444395.1 Schwartzia sp. (in: firmicutes)
ACAAGGTCAAGATCAACGGCACTTTCTACAAGGAGTATTGGGGCGAAGGCTCGAACCGGGCCCGCAACTGGCAGCGCTACGACCTCGGCGGCGACCGCAAGCTCTCGTTCGAGGAAGGCGTCGACTCCTACGTCCCCTACGCCGGCCCGCTGCGTGACAACATCGGCATCACCCTCAGCAAAGTGCGCTCCACCATGTGCAACTGCGGCGCCCTGACCATCAAGGAGCTGCAGGACAAGGCGAAGCTCACCCTCGTTTCCTCGGTCAGCATCGTCGAGGGCGGATCCCACGACGTCATCCTGCGCGACAAATTCTCGACGCGATAATTGGGAGTAAAGCCTTCCTTCTTCCGGGGGAAGGCTTTATATTTTATTTTATTGGGAGCGATTGCTATGACGATAACCAAAGAGGCTCTGGCCTCTATGATCGACCACACGAATCTCAAGGCGGACGCGGACGAAGAGGCAATCCGCCGGCTTTGCGACGAGGCGCGGCGGTATCACTTCGCCTGCGTCATGGTGAACCCGGCCCAGGTCCGGCGCTGCGCCCGGTTCCTGGCGGGCAGCGGTGTCCCCATCGGCGCGGTGGTGGGCTTCCCGCTGGGGCAGGCGACGATTCCCGTCAAGGTCTATGAGGCCGGGGACGCCATCGACGGCGGTGCCGGAGAGATTGACTACGTGCTGAACGTCGCCGAGCTGAAGAACGGCGACACCGGCTACATCACCGAGGAAATGGAGGCCATCGTCGCCCTCTGCCGGGAGAAGGGCGTTGTGTCCAAAGTCATCTTCGAGAACTGCTACCTGACGGACGACGAGAAGCGGCAGGCGGCGGCCATCGCCCGGAAAGTCCGGCCGGACTTCATCAAGACCTCCACCGGCTTCGGCAGCGGCGGGGCGACGTTGGAAGACGTGCGGCTGATGAAGGCGGCTGTGGGCGACGCGGTGGGCGTGAAAGCCGCCGGCGGCATCCGCGACCGTCAGACGGCGCTGGCCATGATCGAGGCCGGGGCCACGCGCATCGGCGCCAGCGCCGGCGTCGCCATCCTGGAGGCATGGCCGGAGGCGTAAGCGACGCTGCCCGGGTAACGGAAAATTGACATAGTGCATGAATAAAATTACAATTTTGGTTGGACCGCGAGAAGAGGGACAGCGTTTCTCACCCCGTTTTTCCTGGGATGGCGGCCATCAGAAAAACGCCGCTCAAAAAAATCAGATTACAAAATTTGTAGTTTGATTTTTTTCCCTGCTCGGCAATGATGGCGATGAGGCCTTGGTATATCAATGTTTATTGCCAATCGGAATAATAGGGCTTTGCCAAAATTGTGCGTTTTTTGCATAAAGAAGGGGCTGTCGTACGTTTCAGTAAACGTGCGACAGCCCCGTTTTTAAGTTTCGGTTAATCCCAGTTCAGATTCGGGGGATTGGCGAGCTTGTAGGTAGCGCCTGTCTTGATAACTTTCGACGAGCTCTTGCCAAAGGCGTCCTTGGCCTCAATGTACTGACCGCCCGTCGTGATGAGGATCTGCTGGGCGACAATGCTGCCGCTGACCTTGGCCGATCCGTCGATGGTGACCTTGCCATTCGGCGCGTAGAGGATGCCTTTGAAGTTCATATTATTCGGAATGTGGATATTGCCGTTCAGCGAAACAATAATGGCAGAATCGTTTTCTCCCGGTGCCGGGGATTTCTCAAAGCTCACCTGGATATCGCCGCCGACGATGATTTTTTCATACCAGCGGTTCCATACCGGTGTCGACGTCGCGTCGGAGGGCACCGTTGTGCCGCCGTGCGGGCAAAGCGCCGGGAAATGCGAGGTATCATTCGACGAGGAGAAATTGTAGGTCCGGTTCGAGTCGTCATAATACGTATGCTGCTTTTCCCGGTCGGAATAGGACAAGGACTTTATGTTTTCGATGAAATCCTTGATGCCTTTGTTGTTAGCGACAGAAATGTCAATCTTATCGCGGTCGGTCACATTGGCGTTATCCGTTTCGGTAACGTTGGTTCCGTTCCTGTTTTCGGTGACAAAAGGATTTCCGTTTGTGTCAACGAAGGTGAACAGCTCCTTCGAGCCGTTCTGTCCCCAGTCGTATCGGCCCCAAACGCTGGGCGTCACATATTCCGTAAGTTGTACGCCGTTTTTCCAGTAACTGTCCTGAAAACCCGAACCGCAGTTTTTTAAATCCGAACTATACTGGAGGTTGCCATCCAATGTCGTGTTCCGGCTGTTGTCAAAGCGGAGTTTGCCGTTGGTCATGATGTCGCCGCTGACATGCACATTGTCGGTATGGAACCAGATGCCCCAGTCATTGGCGGTGGGATTGGACCATACCTGCCGCATATCGTAGTTCCGCTGGCTCTCATGGCCGGCGCACATGGAGAAGCCAAACATCTCGTCGACGATTTCCTCGCCGGCCGATATGGCAACGATAGAGTCGGCGCTGACGTCCTGAGTGCCCTCGGGAATGAAAATCCGCAGGAAATAGAGGGGCACGTTTTCCGTCAGGGCCACCCGGTAGTAGATGACGCCGTCCTGTTCCTGGGCCTGATACCGCTCCCTGGTCGTTTCATTCGGGAGGGTGTTCGTTTTCATGTCCTTGTTGACGTAGCGCTGGGCTTCGGCGTCCGCCTGGGGATGGGTGGTGACGGTCTCCGATTCGCCGGCGAACTTGGCCGCCCCCGCCAGCGCCGCGGCGTCGGCGGTGTTCTGCAGGCGTGATTTATGGATATAGAGATTGCCAAGGTCCACGGCCATGCCGCAAAAACCGAGCATCAACGGCAGGAGAAGCGCCGTCAGTACGATGACGGAGCCGCGTTGACGCCAAACGCGATAGGCCTTTCGTAGTCTGATTCTCAACATGGTTTTCTCCTCCTTGGAATCGGTCGAACAAAACGCGAAGTCTTTTCTATATTATAAAATGAATTGCTTTCGGAGACAAGGGGGGATATGGGCATAAAGTCGCATTCGGAGAAAATTTTCCGCCGGCGGCCGGGAAAACAATTTCGCCTGTCCGCCGTTGTATATTTTCCTCCCGCATGATATAATTCACCTATACCGGCGATGCCGGTTTCATTCTGACTGTTACGAGGTGAACCGTTATCATGGGATTCTTCAATCGGTTTCTGTTGTTTCTTTACGCCTTGCTCGTGGCGCTGGCGTCGCTGGGGGCGATTGCCCTCTGCCTCAATGTCCTGCCGGTGCCGATGATACAAAATGAGTTGAAGTTTCTGCTGTCGCGGTGGGAGACGATCGCGGCGGCGGCGTTCCTGTTCCTCTGGAGCGTCCACATGATGGGCGCGAGCTTCTCCCGGTCGGGGGAGTCGAAGCCGAAGAAGAAGGACGAGCCGGAGGCGGTGCTGGTGAAGACCGCGAACGGCGAAGTGAGGGTGCTGACGGGAGCGGTCTGCGCTCTGATCGAGAAGTGCGCGATGGGTGTCTTCGGCGTGCGGGAGGCCCGGGCGAAGGTCCATTCCACGGCGGAGGGCGAGGGTTCTCTGGTGGAGGCCGCGTTGGATGTCGCGGTGGATGACGACCAGAATGTGGGCACGGTCTCGGATTATATCCGTGGCGAGGTGGACCGCAATATGAAGCAGGTGCTGGGGCTGGAGACGTATAAGCTGGCGATTTCGGTGACGGAGATTGCGCGGCCGGAGACGGCGGCCCGGCGGGTCCGGTGAGAGAGGCGGTCGGTGAGATGAAGGACGATATCAAAGCGTGTCTGGACTGGTGTTGGACGACGCATCGCGGCTGCGTGATCGGGGCGGTGCTGGGGGCGTTCCTGGCCATCTGTATCCTGCTTTTCGGATTCTTCCGGACGGCGTTCGTGATGATCTGCATCACGGTCGGCATCTGGCTGGGGCTGAAGGTGGACAGCGAGGATACGGAGTGGCTGGAACGGCTGCGGGATTTCAATCCGGCGGAGTATGTTCATTTCAAGCGGAAATAGGAGGGCTCCATGAGCCGGAAACGAGCAAGGGAAGTCGCGTTGCAGGCGCTCTTTCAACTGGATATGACGGATGGCCGGCAGGGTGCGGCCGCGGAGGATCAGGCGCTGGCGGCGGCCTGGGAGACGGGAAAGAAGCCGTCGGAACTGGACGAGGGCTACGCCCGGGCGCTGGTGGCCGGGACGCGGGAGCATCTGGCGGAGATTGATGCCGATCTTTCCGCGGTGTCGAAGGAGTGGAAGGTATCGCGGATGGCGGTGATTGACCGCAATATCCTGCGGCTGGCAGTGTATGAGATGCGCTTCGTGCCGGAGATGACGCCGGCCATTGCCATCAATGAGGCGGTGGAGCTGGCGAAGCGGTTCAGCTCGGACGAGTCCCCCCGCTTCGTGAACGGGGTGCTGGGCTCCGTGGTGCGAAAATGACGGAATGAATGCCAGGCGCCGGTCTGGCTTTTTCTTATGGTCCGCCGGCGGGCGGCGGCGAGGGGGCGGTCTTGGATGGTGCGTACAGTCGGCGATGTGACGCGTTTCGTAAAGAATATGTTTGACCATGAGGCCCTTTTGCAGGGCCTTTTGGTGCGGGGCGAGGTGTCGAATTTCAAGCGGTATCCGTCGGGTCATGCCTATTTCACGCTGAAGGACGAGACGGCGAGCCTGAAGTGTGTGATGTTCAAGAGCCGGGCGCAGTACCTCGCCTTCGAGCCCGAGAACGGGATGCAGGTCATCGCCCGGGGCAATATCTCGGTCTATGAACGGGACGGCGCTTATCAGCTCTACGTCGAGGCGCTGACGCCGGAGGGGGCCGGGGCCCTGGCGGTGGCCTTCGCCCAGCTCAAGGAGAGACTGTCGGCGGAGGGGCTGTTCGATGAGGCGCGGAAGAAACCGCTGCCGCCCTATCCGCGAACGATTGGCATCGTGACATCGCCGGCCGGAGCGGTGCTGCGGGATATCCACCGGGTGGCGAAGCGACGCTTCCCCCAGGTGAAGCTGGTGCTTTACCCGTCAGCGGTGCAGGGGGAGGAGGCGGCGCCTCAGATCGCGCAGGCCATCCGCTTCTTCAACGAGAAATACCCGGTGGACGTTTTGATCGTGGGCCGGGGCGGCGGTTCGGCCGAGGACCTCTGGGCCTTCAATGAGGAGCCGGTGGTGCGGGCCATCGCGGCGTCGAAGATCCCGGTGATTTCGGCGGTGGGCCATGAGACGGATTTCTCACTGTCGGATTTCGCGGCCGATGTCCGGGCGGCGACGCCGTCCCAGGCAGCGGAGCTGGCGGTGCCCGACGCGGCGGATCTGGCCCGCCATGTGCAGCGGTTGCGGGAGACGCTGACGGCGCTGCGGCAGCGCTGGATGACGGCGAAACGCGACCGGTTGGCGCGGGCGATGGAGCGGCCGTTCTGGCAGGACCCGCGGCGGCTGCTGGACGTGCGGCGGCAGCGGCTGGATTCGGCGATGGACCGGTTCCGGCGGTGCATGACGACGGCGATGGCGGCGAAGCGACAACGGCTGATGATGGATATGGAACGGCTGGAGCTGTTGAGCCCGGTACACGTGATGCGGCGGGGCTACGGTCTCGTTTCGTCAGTTAAGGGCGAGGTGCTGCACAGCGTCCGGCATATCGAGAAGGGCGATACATTGCATATTACGCTGACTGATGGGCGGTTTAGCGCGAAGGTAACGCGTTTGCGGAAAGGGGAGGCGGAATAGATGGCTACGAAACGGGAAGGGTCATTCGAGGAATCGCTGGCGGAGCTGGAGTCCATCGTGTCGAAGATGGAGGAAGGCGAGCCGGAACTGTCGGAGTTGATGAAGCATTACAGCCGGGGTGTCACCCTTTCGCAGAAGTGCCTGAAGGCGCTGGAACGGGCGGAGCAGACGATGGATCTGATGGTCCGGGAGGACGCGGCGGGGGGCGTCGAGGAAGCGGCGCTGGAAATCGAGGGCGATCAGTGATGTTTCAGACGGAATGGGAGGCGCGGCGAAAGCTCGTCGAGGAGGCGCTGCCGGTGGAGCTGAAGGCGGGCGGCGCGCTGGACGATACATTGGCGGCGTCGATGATGTACAGCCTGATGGCCGGCGGCAAGCGCCTGCGGCCGGTGCTACTGATGGCGGCGGCGGACGCGGCCGGAGGACATGGCGAGGATTTCCTCACGACGGCCTGCGCCATGGAGATGATTCATACTTATTCGCTGATTCACGATGATTTGCCGGCCATGGACAACGATGATTACCGCCGGGGCAAGCTCACGAATCACAAGGTGTACGGCGCCGGCATGGCGCTGCTGGCGGGGGACGGCCTGTTGACGCTGGCCTTTGAGGTGATACTGCGCCAGACAGGCGTGTCGGAAAAGACGCGGCTTGAGGTGGCGCGGGAGTTTGCCGTGGCCGCCGGGCCGGCCGGCATGGTGGGAGGCCAGGCCATTGACCTCGTCTCCGAGGGACAGCGCATTGACCGGGCGACACTGCGGAAAATGCACCTGGGAAAGACCGGGGCGCTTTTCCGGGCGGCGATCCGCGCCGGGGCCATCCTGGCAGGCGCGGCACCGGATACGCTGGCGGCGCTTACCGCTTACGCCGATGCCTTCGGGCTGGCGTTCCAGATCACCGATGATATCCTGGATGTCGTCGGCGACGCCGACCAGATCGGCAAACCCGTGGGCAGCGACGAGAAGAACCAGAAATCGACCTATGTGACGCTGACCTCGCTGGAGGAAGCGAAGCGATTGGCCCGGCAGGCGGTGGATGAAGCGGTGGCGGCACTGGCGCCGCTGGGCGATGAGGCGCGGTTCCTGCGGGAGCTGGCCGAGTTCCTGATTTCACGGCAACAGTGACACCCATAAGACAGGCGGGGAATGTATGGAAAGCATCCTGGAGCAAATCGATCATCCCGAAGCCCTGCAGCGGCTTTCCGAGGAACAGTTGGAACGGCTGGCGGCGGAGATCAGGGAGACCATCATAAAGACCGTGGCCCGGACGGGCGGGCATCTCGCGCCCAGCCTGGGGGCGGTGGAGCTCACGCTGGCTCTTTACAGCGTCTTTCGTCTGCCCACGGACAAGGTGGTCTGGGACGTGGGCCATCAGGCCTACGCGCATAAGCTGCTCACCGGGCGGCGGGAAGCGTTCGCCAATCTTCGGCAGTACGGCGGCATCACCGGTTTTCCCAGCCGGGCGGAGTCTCCGTTCGATGCCTTTGGCGTCGGTCACGCCAGCACGTCGATTTCGGCGGCGTTGGGCATGGCCATTGCCCGCGACCTCAGGGGCCGCGGTGAGCATATCATCGCCGTCATCGGCGACGGGGCCATGATCGGCGGCGAGGCCTTTGAGGCGCTGAATCACGCCGGTGACCTGCGGAAGAATCTCATCGTCGTCCTCAACGACAACGGCATGAGCATTGACTGCAACGTGGGGGCGATGTCGGAGTATCTGTCCCGTATCCGGGTGGCGCCCCAGTACAATCGGGCGAAGAAGGACATCGAGGAACTGTTGAAGGCCATTCCCCATATTGGGGAGACGGTGCTGAAGACGGCGGAATACATCAAGGACGGCGTGAAGTCAGTGCTGGTGCCGGGCGGGCTGTTCGAGGAAATGGGCTTTACCTATGTGGGGCCGATTGACGGACACAATCTCCGGCTGATGCGGGAGGTATTCGGCGAAATCCGGCTGATGGACGGGCCGATTCTCGTCCACGTCCGGACGAAGAAGGGCAAGGGCTATCTGCCGGCGGAAATCGAGCCCGACAAGTTCCACGGCGTCGGTCCTTTCGATCAGGTATCGGGCAAGGTGAACAAGGCCGCCGGAGCGCCGCCTTCCTACACGTCGGTCTTCGGTCAGGCGCTGATCGACCTGGCGGCGGAAAATGAGGACATCACCGCGATCACTGCGGCGATGCCCGGCGGCACCGGGCTCAAGGCCTTTGGCGAACGATTCCCGGCGCGGTATTTCGATGTGGGAATCGCTGAGGAACACGCGGTGACGCTGGCGGCGGGCATGGCGGCGGCGGGCAAGCGGCCGGTGGTGGCGATTTATTCCACCTTTATGCAGCGGGCTTTCGACCAGCTCGTTCACGATGTCTGCCTGCAAAATCTGCCGGTGACGCTCTGCCTTGACCGGGCGGGCATCGTCGGCGAGGACGGGCCGACGCACCACGGCGTTTTCGATCTGTCGTATCTGCGGATGATGCCGAATATGACCGTCATGGCGCCGAAGGACGAGAACGAACTGCGTCAGATGCTGAAGACGGCGCTGACGCTGGACGGTCCGGCGGCGGTCCGCTATCCCCGGGGTGCCGGTTTCGGCGTAGCCCTGGACGAAAAGATTGAGCCGCTGCCTGTCGGCCGGGCGGAAATCCTCCGGGAGGGAAAACAGGTGTCGCTGTTGGCCATCGGCGCCATGACAGCGCCGGCCCTTCAGGCGGCGGAGCTGCTGGCCGGGGAAGGCATCGAGGCGGCGGTGGTCAACATGCGCTTCGTGAAGCCGCTGGACACGGCACTCATCGACGAGATGGCGGAAAAGACCGGCTTCATCGTGACATTGGAGGAAAACGCGCTGGCCGGCGGCTTCGGCGCGGCGGTGCTGGAACATCTGGCGGATACCGGGCAGCGGTGTCCGGTGGTACGCGTGGGCATAGGGGATGCCTTCGTGCCCCAGGGCAACGGCGCTTTGCTGCGGCGGGACTGCGGCCTGACGCCGCCGGAGATCGTCCGGCGCGTCAAAGCGGCGTTGGAGAAACAGGGATAACATGGGAAAGCAGCGATTAGACGTCCTGCTGGTGGAACGGCAGCTCATGGAGAGCCGGGAGCGCGCCCGGGCGGCCATCATGGCGGGACAGGTGCTGGTGAACGACCAGCGCGTGGACAAGGCGGGGGCGCTGGTCAAAGAGGACGCGGCGATACGCCTGTTGGGCGGGGAGATTCCCTATGTGAGCCGCGGCGGGCTGAAGCTGGCCAAGGCCATCGGGACTTTCGGCGTCGACCTCTCCGGCAAGGTCATGGCCGACGTCGGTGCTTCCACCGGCGGCTTCACCGATTGCGCCCTGCAAAACGGGGCGGCGAAGGTGTACGCCATCGACGTCGGCTACGGCCAGCTTGCCTGGAAGCTGCGGCAGGACCCGCGGGTCGTGAACCGCGAGCGCACGAACATCCGCTATGTGACGCCGGCGGACATCGGTGAGGCGCTGGATTTCGCGTCAATTGACGTGGCCTTCATCTCGCTGACGAAGGTGTTGGAGCCGGTCCGGGCGCTGCTGAAGGAGACGGGAGAGATCGTCGCCCTCATCAAGCCGCAGTTTGAGGCCGGCCGGGGGGCGGTGGGGAAAAAAGGCGTGGTGCGTGACGCCGCCACCCACGAGCGGGTTATCCGCGAGGTCACGGCGTTCAGCCGCGGCCTGGGCTTCGTGCCCCGGGGGCTGACCTTTTCGCCGGTCAAGGGGCCGGAGGGGAATATCGAATACCTCCTGTGGCTGGCCGTCACCTCGCCGCTGCCCGATGAAGCGGCGGAGGAACGCATACGGCAGGTCGTGGAGGAAGCGCATCGGGCGCTGGATAAGGGGCGGGATGAATAGATGCTTTCGATAGCGGTTTTTCCCAATATTGAGAAGGAAAAAGCGCCGATGGTCCTAAAGCGCATCGTCGATTTCTTTCGCGGCCGGGAGGACGTCCGGCTGCTGATTCCGATGGACAGCGCCGAATATTTCGGCTACCCGGAGTTCGGCGTGGAGGATATCGAGGATTTGCCGCTGGATATGGGGCTTTCCATCGGCGGCGACGGCACGCTGCTGGGCATCTGCCGCCGCCTCTACGAGCGGGATATCCCGGTCTGCGGCATCAATATCGGAACCTTCGGTTTCCTGGCCGATATCGAGGTGCCGGAGCTGGAGAGCAAGCTGGAGAAAATCCTTCAGGGGCAGTATTATCTGGAGGAACGCATGATGATCTCGGGCTTCGTCCAGAGCGGCGACACCGGCGAGCGGTTCCTGGGCCACGCCATCAACGATGTGGTGGTCACGAAGGCCGGCGCCGCCCGGATGTTGCACCTGGGCCTCGGCGTGGACGGCTGCCGGGTCATGGACTACAAGGCGGACGGGCTCATCGTGTCCACGGCGACGGGATCCACCGCCTATTCGCTGTCCGCCGGCGGTCCCATCATCAACCCGAAAATCAAGGTGCTGATCCTGACGCCGATTTGCCCGCACACCTTCAACGCCCGGCCCATGGTCATCGACGAGAACGACGAGGTGCGCATCCACATCGCCGCCATGCATCAGGACATCCTCGTGACCTTCGACGGCCAGGAGAGTTTCCGCCTGCTGCCGGACGACGAGGTCATTGTCCGCAAGGCGCCGCTGCCGGCGCGGATCGTGAAATTCGAGGACAAGAACTACTACCAGACGATACGCACGAAGTTGATATACAGCTCCTGATTTGGGAGGAAGACTATGAAGCAGGTGAGTCGTCAGGCCCGGCAGGCAAAAATCCGGGAAATCGTGGAGCAAAGCGAGATTGAGACGCAGGAGGCGCTGACGGCGATGCTCCGGCGTCAGCACATCCAGGTCACGCAGGCGACGGTGTCCCGTGATGTCAAGGAGCTGATGCTGGTCAAGGTGCCGGTGGGCGACGGCCGTTACCGCTACGCGCTGCCGACGGAAAAGGCGGCAGCGCTCTCGGTGGACCGCGTCACCCGGCTGCTCCGGGACTCGGTGGTGGGCCTGGCTGACAGCGAGAATCTGATTGTCGTCAAGACATTGCCGGGGACGGCCAACGCGGTGGCCTCGGTGCTGGACGGCCTGCGCTGGCCGGAAATCATCGGCACGGTGGCCGGCGACGACAGCATCCTCGTCGTCGTGAAGCCCCGGGCAGCCGTGCCCCGGGTGCTGGAAAAGCTGGGAAGCATGATATCCGCCTAGTCCGTTAAAACAGGGAAAGGAGAAGTATCCATGAGGGGATCATCTGCCACCGCATATCAGGATGAATTGATCATCACCGAGATCATCGACGGAAAAGAGGTTGCCATGTCGCCACGTCCTTCGATATGGCACAGCCACATCATTGGGAATATCCACCGCATTTTCTCCAGTTATCTCCGCGGGAAACGCTACCGGGCTTTCATTGAGCCGGAACTGATACTTGACGAGCGCAACCATTTCGTGCCGGATGTAGCCATTGTCTGCGACAAGTCCAAGCTGAAGTCCCTGGCCATCGAAGGAGCGCCTGATCTGGTGGTGGAAGTCCTTTCCCCGGCCACGATGATGCGGGACCGGGGTATAAAGAAAGATGCCTATGAACGGGCAGGCGTCAGGGAATACTGGATTGTTGACGGCGTTTCCAAAACCATCGAAGTCTATTGCCTCTCGGAAGGACGTTTCCAACTCAATCATATTTACCTCGTTTTTCCGCCGGAGGAATGGGAACGGATGACGGGCGAGGAACGGGCCGCCGCCCGTCTGTCGGTGAAGGTGTCACTATATGACGATCTCCTGGTGGATATCCGGGAAGTGTTCGAGGAATGAGGCCCGTGGATGACGTCGGCAGGCGGCGTACAGTATCATGGTAGGGTGAGGATATGCTGAAAACACTGACCGTCTGGAACTTCGCGTTGCTGGAGCACGTGGAGATCAATTTTGACGCCGGACTCAACATCCTGACCGGCGAGACCGGCGCCGGCAAGTCCATCCTGATTGACGCGCTGGGCGCGGTGCTGGGGCACCGCCTGTCGGCGGACGTCATCCGCACCGGCTGCGACTGGTCGCGGGTGGAGGCGATTTTCGACATCACCGGCGAGAAGGAGCTCCATGCCCTGTTGCGCGAGCAGGCCATCGACGACGAGGACGACACGCTGATCATCACCCGCCAGCTTACGGCGAAGGGCAAGAACGTCATCCTGGTCAACGGCTGTCACGTCACGCTGGCGGTGCTGCGCGCCCTGGGGGAGTTCCTGGCGGACATCCACGGGCAGCATGAGAACCTGGCACTGCTCAAGACGGCAAACCAGTTCGCGCTGCTCGACGGCGCCGATCCGGCGGTTGCCCCGCTGCTGACCGCTTACCGGGAAAGCTATGAAGACTGGCAGGACAAAGGGCAGCGGCTGACGGAGAAAAAGGCTTCGGCGCAAGCCACGGCGGACCGGCTCGATATGCTGCGCTGGCAGGCGCAGGAAATCGAGGCGGCGAATCTCCGGGAGGGCGAGGACGACGAGCTGGAAGCGGACATCAAGCGCCTTTCCAACGCCGAGCGCATCACCGAAAATCTGGAGCTGGCTTACGGGCTGCTGAACGGCGGTGAGGACGCCGAGGGGATACTGTCCGGCATTGCCCGGGTGAAGCAGAGCCTGGAGGCGGTCAGCCGCTTCGACGAAAGCCTGGCGCCTTCGCTGCCCATGCTGGAGGACGCGGCCTGCCAGTTGCAGGAAGTCTTTTACAGCGTCCGCGACTGTCAGGACGGCCTGGAGTTCGACCCGGCGCGGCTCGACCAGATGCAGGGCCGTATGGAGCAGATCGACCGCCTGCGGAAGAAATACGGCGGGACGGTACGGGAAGTCCTGGACTATCAGGCGAAAATAGAGGAAGAGCTGCGCGGCATCGAGAATTTCGACGAGGACCTGGCTGCGCTGGAACAGGCGGCAGCGGCGGCGGCCCAGGAAGCCGGCCGCCGGGCAAAGGAACTGGGGGCAGCACGGCGCGGCGCGGCAACGAAGCTCTCCCAGGCGCTGGGCGAGCAGCTCACGGCGCTGGGAATGCCTGACGCGCGGCTGACATTCGCCTTGCAGGAGGGCGCGCTTACGGCAAACGGCGCCGACGATCTCACGATTCTCTTCTCCGCCAATGCCGGGGAGAGCGAGCGGCCGCTGGCGAAGATTGCCTCCGGCGGCGAACTCTCGCGCCTGGCGCTGGCCATCAAGACCGTGGCGGCAACCGACGGCAGTGCCGCCGGCAGCATGGTCTTCGATGAGATCGATACCGGCATCGGCGGCCAGACGGCGCAGATGGTGGCGGACCGCATCGCGACGGTGGCGGCGCACAAGCAGGTTCTCTGCATCACGCATCTGCCGCAGATTGCCTGCATGGCGGACGGCCATTTCTATCTGAGCAAGGCGACAGCGGACGGCAAGACCACCACCGCTGTCCGCCGCCTGCAAGCGAAGGAGCAGGTGCGGGAGATTGCCCGCATGGCCTCCGGTGCCGACGCTACGGCGGCCTCCCTCAGCAACGCCGAGGAAATGATTCGGAACGCCGCCGCCCGCAAGAAGAAGCTGCGCTGAACGGAGAGAAGGAGAAACCGATGGACGAAGACCTGATTGAGACGAAGCTCGGCAGCGAAATCATCTACGATGGCAAGCTGCTCCACGTGAAATGCGACACCGTGAAGCTGCCGGACGGCAAAGAGACGACGCGGGAGTGGGTGAAGCACCCGGGCGCCGCCGCCATCCTGCCCATCCTGCCCGACGGGCAGATCATCCTGGTACGGCAGTACCGCTATCCGGTGGCGCAGGTCACGCTGGAAATCCCGGCGGGCAAGCTGGACGTAGCGGGGGAGAGCCCGCTGGAATGCGCCAAACGGGAACTGCGGGAGGAGACCGGCTACCAGGCGGCCCGCTACGAGAAACTCCTGGCACTGGCGACGACGGTGGGCTTTTCCGACGAGGTCATCCACATCTACGCCGCCTGGGACCTCACGCCGGGGGAGCAGGCGACGGACGACGACGAGTTCATCCACGTGGTAAGGATGCCGCTTACCGAAGCGTATCAGGCCGTGCAGGACGGCAGGATTTATGACGCCAAGACGGTGACAGCCATCCTGTTCCTGATGGCCCGGGGCGGGAAATGATCCTGCCGGGGCCGGGGCGAATTTAGCGGACATGGTGCAATCAAGGTATGGAGACGAAAAATACAGGAACGGTCAGGACAGGGAAGGGCGCTGCTACAGTGTTGCTTGCGTTCCCAAACAGTAAACCAGAGTTTACTGCCGAGACGATGACCAAAGGGCATAACGCATATCACGAGAAACACGCGCGAGAGATGGGCTTGAATTTTCGTCAATGGAAGGAAGCGGCATCGGCGCTGCTCAACGATGAAGCAAGGGAGTCATACCTCGATTGGTATAACGAGAAAGAAAACAAGTACTACCGGTACGAGAAAAAGACCGCCCGCCTGGCAGTAGGAACCCAAAACGGAAGTATTTCGACGTTTTTTATTCTTCAAAAGGCACTGCGAAAGTACTATCTGCCAAACGAATACCTTGAATTAGCAGAGGGCAAGTGATAAAATAATGCTGAAAAAGGAGGTGCTGTCCATGAATAGGGAGCGTGATTTTCAGGAACTGTGTCCATGTTGCGGAGAGGCTGAAATTGATGTGTTTGAACCGTGCCCTGTCTGCGGTTGGTGCAATGATCCGGCAAATACGGCCTATCCCGATGTCAGCGGACTGGCACACAACGAGATGTCCCTCAACGAAGCCCGTGCCGCCTGGCGGGAGAAGAAAAAGAAAATCGCATAGCTATGGACGCAAAGCGCTTTGCTTGACGCAAGGCGCTTTTTTCAGGCAATAGCGAAGCGGGGTTTTTAGGGCGGTCCCATTGCAAGATTCTGTTCCCCGTAGTAAAATTGATACTACTCGCTGTTAGGAATTGTATTTCTTATACCCGGAGAGAGTTCACCGGACCCCCTCCGGGCACAGGCAGCGAGTGCATGATAAGCAGGCAAAGCTGACGTCAGACGAGCCGACGGCTCGACTGTAGCCTGGTGTTAAACCAAACCCTTTGCATATTTTGGGAGGAATGCTTTATGAACAAAACGCTCGTATCCACTCTGACGGCGTCGCTGGTTGCGGCTACCGCTTCCGTGACGTTCGCGGCCGCGAATCCCTTTGAGGATGTTCCCGCCAGCCATTGGGCGTACGACGCTGTTTCCCAGCTCGCCGCCGACGGCGTCATCGAAGGGTATGGCGACGGCACCTACCGCGGGGACCAGGAAATCACCCGCTATGAGATGGCCCAGATGGTCGCCCGCGCGATGGCGAAGAAGCCTTCCGGCGCGGACAAGGCGCTGGTCGACAAGCTGGCGGCCGAGTTCGCGGATGAACTGAACAGCCTCGGCATCCGCGTGGCCGCCCTCGAGAAAAAAGTCGACAACGTGAAGTGGACGGGCACGATGCGCTATCGCTACATGAGCCAGCGCAATGACGGGTTGGACACGTTCGACGGGATAAAGACCGGCACCAGCACGCGCAACAACGCCCAGTATCTGACGTTCCGTCTCGAGCCGTCGATCGCCATCAACAAGAACTGGACGGGGCATGCCCGCATCGATTACAACATCGACATGAATTCGGCTGCGAACAACGGCCCCGTTCAGCGGGCTCCGTGGGATGAAAATGTCGAGGACGCCGGCATGCGCGTCGAGCGCGCCTGAGTGCAGGGCGACTACAAGAACGTAACGATCTCGCTCGGCCGCCTTCCTTACGTCAGTTTTGTCGATGAAGGCATGGTTATCGACGACAGTGTTTCCGGCGGACAGATCACGGTCGGCAACGCCGTCAAGGGGACGCTGACCGTTGGACGCTGGAACAACGACCCTGACAACAACGGAAACAAAACGTTCAGCTATCAGGGCATCGAGCTTTACAACGACCGAAACGACAAGGTGACGTGGGGCATCGCCTACCACCATCTGAGAAACAAGGACTTTTTCAATGGTGTCTATACGGACAATGGCAAGGATTCCATCAATCTTTGGGAAGTCGGACTCGGCTGGAAGATGGACGACAATTTCCGGATTCATGGCGCGTATGCGTGGAACACCAGCGGCGAATCCGCCAACTTTGGCGGCAGCGGCTACGCCACCGATCACGCCGCCAAGTCCTGGAGCGTTGAACTCGATTACAAGGGCGCCGACCCGAAGAAGACCGGTTCCTGGGGCGCCTTCGTCGCTTATCGCAGCATCGGCAATTATGCCGCCGTCAGTCCCACTTACGATGCGATGACGTTCGGTCAGCAAGGTTGCGAAATCGGTTTCGATATCGTTCCGATGCGCAATTTCCAGGCGACATTCAAGTATTTCACCGGTCACGACCACCGGTGGACGAGGCGGAATCTGAATAATGACAGACATCGCGCGAGCAAGTTCTTTGCCGAATTGAACTTCTTTTTCTGATCTTCTTTGAGGTGTTTTCAAGATGTTCGGTTTCAATCTGATGGAAATGGTGGCCGGCCTGCCGGGGTTGGTCATGGCTTTGTCTCTGCACGAGTATGCCCACGCCCGGGTGGCGGTGGCGATGGGAGACTTCACGCCGAAGATGATGGGGCGGCTGACGCTGAATCCAATGGCCCATATCGATCCCATCGGGCTCATCATGCTGCTGGTCGCCCGCTTCGGCTGGGCGAAGCCGGTCATGGTCAATCCCAATAACTTCCGCGACCGGGTAAAGGGCGATATCCTGGTGGCGCTGGCCGGGCCGGCCATGAACTTCCTGGTGGCCTTTTTGGCGACGGCGTTCCTGGTATTTTACGCCGATGTGCTGAAAATGCCGGTGACGCCGGGCTTGCGCTCCGTCCTTTGGCTCATCGTCATCTACAACCTCAATTTCGGCATCTTCAATCTGATCCCGATTCCGCCGCTGGACGGTTCGCGGGTATTGATGGCGGTCCTGCCGCCGGAGATGCAGTATAAGTTGGCGGGATTGGAGCGATACAGCTTCCTGATCCTGATCCTCTTCCTGATGACGCCGGTACTGGGGTATATCCTGGTTCCGCTGCAGCGGCTGCTCCTGAGCCTCTATCTCACGGTTCTGGGCGTCGTTTTCGCGCCGTTCCTATGAGCGAAACCGAGAGCTACAAGGTTCACCTCGAGGCCTTCGAGGGCCCGATGGACCTGTTGATGCACCTGATTGAGAAGAACCGGATCGACATTTACGACATTCCCGTCGCCGCGCTGACTGAGCAGTATCTGGCCTATCTCGAAAGCATGAAGCGGTTCAATATCGAGGTCGCCAGCGAGTTTCTCGTCATGGCGGCGACGCTGCTTTATATCAAATCGCGGATGATGCTACCGAAACCACCGAAGGAAGAGGCGGTGGCCGTCGAGGAAGACCCGCGGCGCGAACTCATCGAGCGCCTGCTGGAGTACCAGCGGTACAAGAAGGCCAGCGTGACACTGGCGGATATGGCGGCGGCCCAGGGGCGCTGCGTCGCCCGGGCCCCCATGGAAATCCCGGTCAGGCGCCTGCCGCCGGAGAATCTCTCCGTCGAGGCGCTGTGGAAAGCGTTCCTGACCTCGCAGGCGGTGCGACGGGAGCTGGCCATCCCGCAGGCGATCGTGGCTCATGAGGAATTCCGCGTCGAGGAGCAGATGGAGCGGATCATGGCGCGGCTCACCTCTCAGCAGGGGCCGCTGCCCTTTGAAGAGCTTTTCGCGGCCGGCAGCCGGGAGGAGCTGGTGGCGGATTTCCTGGCGCTGCTGGAGCTTATCCGGCGCAAGTACATCACCGTCCGGCAGGACACGCTCTTTTCCGGCATCCTGATCTGGCTTCGGGATGCGGGAGCGGCGAGTAGAAATGAGGAGGAAGCGGATGTTCCTGGCTGATTTGCTGGGCCCTCTGGAGGCGGTCCTGTTCGCCAGCGGCGACCCGGTCCCGGAGGCGCGGCTCATGGAGATACTGCGGATAGACCGGGAGACGGTTGCCGAGCTCCTGGCGGCGGAGACAGACCGGCTGGCCGACAGCCAGAGCGGCCTGCGGCTCCAGCAGGTGGCTGGCGGCTGGCAGCTCGTCACCCGGCCGGAGTATTATCCCTATATCGAGAAAATGGCGCAGACGGCGGACCGGCGCCTGTCGGCGTCGGCGATGGAGACGCTTTCCATCATCGCCTACCACCAGCTGGCCCATGGCGAGCCCGTCACCAAGCAGGAAATCGAGCACATCCGGGGCGTTCACGTGGAGCGCGTGCTGTCGCTCCTGATGGCCCGCGATTTGGTGGCGGAGATGGGGCGCAGCAAGGGCCTTGGCCGCCCCATCCTCTACGGCGTGACCGACACGTTCCTGCGCTGCTTCGGCCTGAAGGACCTGTCCGAGTTGCCGCAGCTGCCGGAGACCGAGCTGACGGGGGAGATGGCGGAGCAGCTCAGCCTTTTGGAATCGCAACCGCCGGAGGAGGCGGACCCGGAAGAACCATGAAACGGGAGCACTCACGGCGGTGAGTGCTTTTCTCATATACTATGTGCTACAAGGATAACAGAGGTGATACCCCTTGATGGATGTACCTATGGATGCGGATACGCTGGCGCTTTATATCATCGCCGGCGTCCTGTCAACCGTCGGCTTCGGCATGCTCTATCTGGAGGCAAAGCGCAACCGCCTGTCAGAGGAGTCGAAGCCGGAGGCTACGAATGGGGAAGAGAAAACGGCGGCGAAGAACGCCGGGAAAAAGGGCCGGGGAAAGAAATGAACGCATCGGAGAAAGCGCCGGCGGCAAACCGGCGAAACATCGAACTGCTGGCCCCTGCCGGCACCCGCGAGGCATTGGTGGCAGCGGTGGAAAACGGGGCGGACGCGGTCTATCTTTCCGGGGACCGTTTTGGCGCCCGGGCCTTCGCGACGAATTTCGACCGCGAGGGGCTGCGGGAGGCGATCCGTTTTGCCCATTTGCGGAACGTGGCCATCCATGTCACGGTGAATACGATTGTGGCCGACGAGGAAATGGAAACCCTGGCCGAATATCTGCGCTTCCTTTACGAGGCTGGCGCCGACGCGATCCTGGTGCAGGATTTGGGTGTGGCCCGGCTGGCGCGTCGCGTCGCCCCCGGGCTCCCCCTCCACGCCAGTACGCAGATGACGGTGCACAATCTGGCCGGGGCGTTGGAACTAGAGCGCCTCGGGTTTTCCCGCATCGTCCTGGCCCGGGAGATGTCGCTGGCGGAGATACGGGACATCTGCGCCGCCTGCGAAGCGGAAATCGAGGTCTTCGCCCACGGCGCCCTCTGTGTCTGCTATTCCGGCCAATGCCTGATGAGCAGCCTGATCGGCGGTCGCTCCGGCAACCGGGGCCGCTGCGCCCAGCCCTGCCGCCTGCCCTGTTCGCTGGTGGACGAAGCCGGGCACGACCTTCTCGCGGGCACGGCCGGGCAGTTCCTGCTGTCGCCGCGGGACCTCAATACCCTGGACCTGCTGCCGCAGCTCATCGACGCCGGCGTCGTGTCGCTGAAGATCGAGGGCCGCATGAAACGGCCGGAGTATGTGGCAGTGGTGATTGACGTTTACCGTCGCGCCATCGACGCCTGTCTTTTCGGGGCGCAGGCGCCGGGGAGCGGCGATGACCGGCAGCGGCTGGCCCAGATATTCAACCGGGACTTTACCACCGCTTTCCTGGAGGGGAATCCCGGCCGGGAAATGATGAGCGACCGCCGGCCGAACAACCGCGGCCTGCTGGTGGGACGGGTCGTCAGCTATGACGCGCCCCGGCGTCTGGCCGAGGTCCGGCTGTCCGAGGACATCCACCGGGGCGATCAGATCGATTTCTGGGTGAAGTCCGGCGGGCGGGTGACGGTGACCGTGAGCGACATTACCGACGAACGGGACCGGGTTATCGAATACGGTCCGGCGGGGCAGACGGTTCGCTTCCCGGTCACGAAGGCCGTCCATCCCCACGACCGGCTCTTTCGCGTCTATGACGGCGTCCTCATGGCGACGGCGCAGGCGACATTCAAGAGCGGGGCGCCGCTACGCCGCCTGCCGGTGGACGCCGAATTCACCGCCGCCTGCGGCCAGCCGGCCAAATTGCGGCTGACGGCGGACGGGCAAAGCGTTGAGGCGGTTTCAGCGGAGCCGGGACAGACGGCGCAGAAACACCCGCTGACGGAGGAAAGCGTCCGGAAGCAGTTGGAACGCTTGGGAACCACGGTGTACCGCCTGCAGGATTTGCGGTTGACGTTGGACCCGTCGGTCATGGTGCCGGTCAGCGTGCTGAACGATTTGCGCCGGCAGGCGGTGGCGGCACTGGACGAAGCGCGGCTTCAGGCTTACGCCCGGCCATCGTTGCCTCCTGCCGAAACCTGGGCGCCCGAATCGGGCAGTGCTGCCGGTGGCGCGGCCAGGATCATCGTGGCCGTGGACTCTTTGGAGAAAGCCGCGGCGGCTTTGGAAGCCGGGGCCGACGGCCTGCTGTTCGGCGGCGACGCTTACGACCACCGGGCGCTGACCGCCGACGATTACCGGGCGGCCTGTCAGATGGCCCGGGAAAGTGGCCGCCTGATTCATTTCAACACGCCGCGCATTGTGCGGGCGGCCCATTGGGAGTCGCTGGTTCGTCTGATGCGCGACTGGGCGGCGCTGGCTCCCGACGGTATCAACGTCCACAACATCGCCACGCTGGCCCTGGCGCGGGAGGCGGCTGCCGGCGTGCCTTTGCAGAGCGATTACTCGCTGATCGCCTACAACACCCTGACCGCCGACGCCCTCAGGGAATTGGGCGTTTCCCGGATTACCGCCTCGCCGGAGATCACCCTCCGACAGCTGGAGAAAATGGCGGGAATCTGCCCGTTGCCGCTGGAAGCGATTGTTTACGGCCGGCTGGAACTCATGGTTTCCGCCTGCTGCGTGCTGGGGAACTTCCTGGGCGGCGCCGGGCCTCACGCCTGTGCCGGCCCCTGCCGGAGCGGACGCTATTTCCTGAAGGATCGGAAAGAAGCGCTGTTCCCCGTCGTCACCGACGCCGCTTGTCAGATGCACATCCTGAATTCCAAGCCGCTGAGCCTGCTGCCCCACATCGGGCGGCTGCCGGCCCTGGGCGTTGACCGGCTGCGGCTGGAAGCGAGATACCTCTCCGCCGGGGAGATACGCCGGGTCGTGGCCGACTACCGGAAAGTCCTGGCCTGGGGACCGGAACTCACGGAAGAACAGGAACATCAATGCTGGGAATGGGAAGGAAAAGACATCACCCGCGGCCATTACTTCCGCGGTGTCTTGTGAGACAGTGGGAGACAGAGCATGAAGCAGGACGTAAAAAAGACCCTCGAATACGACCGCATCGTCGCCTTCTTGCGCGAGGAAGCCGGATCGTTGGCGGGAAAGGAACTGGCGGAACGCCTGACGCCCACCGGCGACCTCGATGAGGCGCGGGAACGGCTGGAGGAAACGGCCCAGGCGTTGGCGGTCATGGATGCCGCGCCGCCGCCCCTGGGTGGCATCCGGGATATCCGCGGGCCGGTGGCCAAGGCGATGAAGGACGCGGTGCTGGACCCGGAGGAACTGCTGGAAATCATGAGCACCCTCTACGCCATGCGCCAGGTCAAGCGTTTCTTCAAGGAGAGCGGCGACGCGGCCCCCATTCTCAAGGAGTGGGCCCAGTCCATCGAGATATTGGGGCAGCTGGAGCGCGACCTCGAAAACACCATCGACGACCACGGGGTGCTGCGGGACGACGCCACCGTGGAGCTGGCCCGGCTGCGGCAGGGCATCCGATCTGCCCAGCGCCGCGTCAAGGAATCGCTGAATTCCATCCTGCGCTCCACGGAAAACCAGAAGCTCTTTCAGGACGCCATCGTGACCATGCGCGGAGACCGCTACGTCATCCCGGTCAAGCAGGAATACCGGCAACGGTTCCCCGGCATCGTCCATGACCAGTCCTCCACCGGGGCCACGCTGTTCATCGAGCCGCTGGCCGTCGTGAACCTCAACAACGACATCAAGCAAATGACGCTGGAAGAGCAGCAGGAAGTCCGGCGCATCCTCGGGCGCCTCTCGGCCCGCATCGGCCGGGAGGGCCCGGTGCTGCTGGCAAACGCCGCCATCCTGGCGCGGATTGACTTCACCTTCGCCCGGGCGAAGCTGGCCCGGCGGCTGCGGGCGACGCGGCCGGAGCTGAACCGGGAAGGCCGCACGGTGCTGAAGCAGGCCCGCCATCCGCTGATTCCGCCGGAACAGGTCGTGCCGGTGGACATCATCCTCGGGGAAAAGAACCGGGTGCTGCTGGTGACCGGTCCCAATACCGGCGGCAAGACCGTGGCCATGAAGACCCTGGGCCTGCTCTCGCTGATGGCCCAGTCCGGCTGCTTCATCCCGGTGGCCGCCGGCTCCGAGCTGGCCCTGTATCAGCGCATTTACGCCGACATCGGCGACGACCAGAGCATCGAGCAGAGCCTCAGCACCTTCTCGGCCCACATGAAATACCTCGTGGGGGCGCTGGAGGAAGTCGAGGCCGGCGACCTGCTGCTGCTGGACGAGATCGGCGCCGGCACCGACCCGGAGGAAGGGGCGGCGCTGGCCATGGCGATCCTGGAAAAACTCCTGGCCGTCGGCGCCAGTGTCGTGGCGACAACGCATTACCCGGCCCTGAAGATCTTCGCCTGCACCCGGGACGGCATCGAAAACGCCTGCGTGGAATTTGACGTCGAGACATTGCTGCCCACCTACCGCCTGCTCTTTGGCATCCCCGGCGCCAGCAACGCCTTTGCCATCAGCCAGCGGCTCGGCCTCTCGCGCTCGCTGATCCTGCGGGCGCAGGAACTCATTGAGGCCGACCATGCCCGGTTCGAGCAGGTCATCAGCGGACTGGAAAAGGAAAAACGGCTCTACGAGCAGATGAACGCCGAAATCGGCGAGCGCCAGCGCCACGCCCGGAACCTGGAGGAAAAGCTGGCGAAGATGAAGCAGGAGCTGACGGAAAAGAAGACCGCCATCCTCCGCAGCGCCAGACAGGAAGGCACGGCCATGGTGCGGCAGGCCCGGCGGGAATCGGAGGAAATCATCCAGGCTCTGAAGGAACAGTTCAACGACCAGGGCATAAAGAAGCGGCAGCAGGCCATTCAGGAGGCGCGGGAAAAGCTGGAGGAGATCGCCGACGACGTGCGCCCCGTCTTTTCCTCCAATCCGGCCTACAAGAGCCCCGTCGACCTCGCCCGGTTGCGGGTGGGCGACAGCGTCTATGTGCCGTCGCTGGACAAAAAGGGAACGGTGCTGGCCATTCAGGGAAAAGATTTGGAACTCCAACTGGGCAGCCTGAAAACCTACGTCAAGGCGAAGGACTGCCGCTTCGCGGCCGCGGCCCCCGAACCAGCCGACCCGGCCCGCCGGCAGAACGCCTCCGCCGTCTTCCTGCAAAAGACCGTCGCCGCCGTCCGCGAAATCGACATCCGCGGCCTGATGGTGGACGAAGGCGAGCAGGTGGTGGGGAAATTCCTCGACGACGCGGCCCTGGCCGGACTCAAACAGGTCCTGATCATCCACGGCAAAGGCACCGGCGCCCTGCGCAAGGGCATCCACGCCTACCTGCGCCGTCACCGGAGCGTCCGGGACTTCAACTTCGCCGACATCGACGAAGGCGGCACCGGCGCCACCGTAGTACAACTGAAAACATAGTCAAAACATCCCCGGCGCAAAAAACATAAGCGCCGGGGATGTTTTTTAATATTTCCCGGCGCTTTATCTATAGTTCCGCAAGATTTTAGACTTACAACATAGCGTATAAAATTCTAATGCCTTTGCTACTCTTGGTGTCATGCGCGGCAGCTCCAAAACCATTGCCTAAAGCCCGGCTGTGTAATAAAATAAAGGTGGAAGGAACGTATGTCATGAATCCAAGCGCCACCGCCTATGACGATTCATTCCGCACCCTGTTGAACGATTGCCGGGAGCTCATCATCCCCGTGGTGAACGAGGATTTCGGCTTACAGAAATCGGGAGAAATCAGCGAGTTCATGAAAAGCGCGATTTGCGCCATGACGAATCATGTACTGGCGCTGATAGCCCAGAGATACCGGAATGTACGGGAAGGAGTGGAACACATCATGGGCGGAAAGATTTTGGAATACGAGGCCAACAGTAAAGGAAAAGAGGGCATCCGGTCCTCCGGGGCTTCGCGGGAGAGCCGGGCCGGATTGATGGCATAGGAGGAACCCTTCGATGAAAAAGAGCGCGGAGATTTTGGGGCTGCCGGTTATCAGCATCACTGAGGGACGGGAGCTTGGCATCAGCAAGACGCTGGTCATTGACGCCGTCGCGGGCGCGGTGGCGGCCATCACCGTCGAGGATGAGGACTGGTATCGCGGCGTGAAACTGTTGCCCTATTCCGCGGTGGTCGCCATTGGCCGCGATGCCGTCATGGTCATCAGCAGCGGCAGTATCCTGACATTGGTGGAGGCCGTGGACTATGAGGCCATGCTGGACGCCAATATCCGTGTCATCGGCACCAGGGCCATCACCAAGTCGGGCACCATCAACGGCATGGTCAGGGAGATTTTCGTCGACGGGGAAGGCAGGATAGAAAGCGTTCAGGTCGTGAAGGCGCAGGGCGAAGAGACCATGATTCCCGCCGATGCCATCGCCGTTTTCGGCAAGCAGGTGACGGTCGTCGGCGCGCCGGGGGATGGCGCCCGCCGGGAGAGGACCGTATCCGCTCCGGTCCCGGCGGCATCCGAACCGGAACCGGCGGCGGAAATGACACCCCGGCCGGAACCGGTGCCGGAGCCAGTGCCCGTGATGCCGGAAGCCGCGCCGGAGCCGGAGATTGTAATAGAGCCGGAGATCGCGATCGAGCCGGCGCTGCGGCCGAGGAAAGCGGCAGGGCGGACGATGCGAACGGCGAAATCGGCCGGCGGGCTGGAAAAGACGACGGCCGCTTACAAGGCGACGATGAACCGCCACCGCCGTTTCCTGCTCGGCAAGAAAGCGGGGCGCGACATCGTGGCCGGCAGCGGCGCCGTCATCGTCAGGGCGGGGGAGGAAATCACCGAAGCAGTGTTGCAGAAAGCGCAGCTTGCCGGGAAGCTCGTCGAGCTTTCCATGAACACGCAATGACACCCCGCAATGCGGGCCGGAAGGGGGGATCGGCAGATGATCGGCATTCACCGGAGGTTTGCGCCGGACGACGGAAAAACGGACGTCCCGATCAGGAATATCCTGATCGCCTCGGTGGTCATCACGATCTTCGTGGACATCATCCTGTTCTACTACAATGTGATATGCTCGGAGAAGCGCAACAACATCATCCGGGACGGTCAGGTGACCGCCATGCAGACGGCGGACCATCTGAACGATTACCTTTCCTCCGGCATTGACACGCTCAGACTCACGGCGTATACGCTGGAGGAGATGCAGGCAGCGGGGCGTTCGGACGGGGAGATCCTGACGTATCTGGCCTGGCAGACCGCGGCGGTGAGAAGCGCTGTCTTTGAGAATACGACCGGTATGTACGGCTACATCGGCGGCAAATTCATCGACGGTACGCGCTGGACGCCGGACGAGGGCTTCGTGGCCACGGAGCGTCCCTGGTACACCAGAGCCATGGAGAGGGGCGGGCGGATTGCTGTCGTTGACCCGTACCTTGATGTTCATACGGGAACCGTCATGATGACCATCGCCAAGCGGCTGGCGGACGGCAACAGTGTCGTGGCCATGGATCTCTCGCTGGAGAAAATCCAGCAGATTGCCGAGCGGGACGTGGCGTCGGGCGATTCCAGCTTCGAGATCATCCTCGACAGCCGCAACACGGTGGTGGCCCACTCGGATCCGCAGGAGATCGGACGGGATTACAGCGGGACGGACGGCACGCTTTGGACGCGGTCGGTGAACCGGCTCCGCAGTGCCGGCGTGAATGTCCTTGAGGTGGAATTTGAGGGCGAGCAATACATCATTTACGCCGCGAAAACGGAAAGCGACTGGCTCTGCCTGTCGGTGAAGAACGCGACGGAAGTATTCCGGCCCCTGCGGAGGATTCTTGGCTTCACCATCGCCGCGATGCTCCTCGTCGTGCTGATCCTCACCTACATCATGGCCAGGACGAACGAGCAGTACAAGCTGAAGGACAGACTGAACCGGCAGCTTTCGTCGATTTCCAATATCTTTGTTTCCATGTACGACGTGGATATGGAACGGGACCGCTTCACCGAGATCAAGTCTGCCCATCCCTATCTGTCCATCCTGGCGAAGCGGGAGAACGTCAGCGCCCGCACCATGATGGAACGGCTGGCGCTGGTGACGGCGAAGGAGTCGGCGCTGGAGGACGTGCTCCGGTTCGTGGACATGGACTATCTGGTGAAACGGCTGACGCGGGAGAATACCATCGGCACCGAATTCCCGACCACGATGGGGCCGTGGGTCCGGCTGCGGTTCATCGTCGCCCGCCGCGACGCGGATCGCCGTCCGTCCCGGGTGCTGCTGCTGGTCGAGGATATCGACAAGGAAAAGAAGGAACGGGACGCGCTGGTGGATATTTCGGAGCGGGCCCTGGCCGCCAGCGAGGCGAAAACCGCCTTCCTGTCCAATATGTCCCACGAGATACGCACGCCCATCAACGCGGTGCTCGGCATGAACGAGATGATCCTCCGGGAATGCGGGGACAACCAGATCCTCGCTTACGCCGAAAGCATCAAGACCGCCGGGCATTCGCTCCTGAGCATCATCAACGATGTCCTGGACTTCTCGAAAATCGAGGCGGGCAAGCTGGAAATCCTGCCCGTGGAATACGACCTTTCCTCGGTGCTCAACGATTTGGTGAATATGGTCCAGACGCGCGCCGACAGCAAGGGGCTGTCGCTGGTGCTGGATTTCGACCGGGATACGCCGAAGCGGCTCTATGGCGACGAAGTCCGTCTCAAGCAGGTCATCACGAACATCCTGACCAACGCCGTGAAGTACACGGAAAAAGGCACGGTGACGTTCTCCGTCGGCTTCGCGCCGGTGGGGGAGGACCGGAACCGCGTGACGCTTCTCGTGGCGGTCAAAGACACGGGCATCGGCATCAAGCCCGAAGACATGAAAAAGCTGTTCACGGAGTTCGAGCGCATCGAGGAAAAGCGCAACCGCAACGTGGAGGGCACCGGCCTCGGCATGGCCATCACCCGGAACCTGCTGGCACTGATGGGGACTACGCTGGAGGTGGAAAGCACGTACGGCGCCGGCTCAGACTTCCATTTCCGTCTGGAGCAGAAAGTGGTCAAGTGGGAGCCGCTGGGCGATTATGAGGCGTCCTACCGGGCGCTCCTGAAAGAGCACCAGGCGGACCGGGAGAAATTCACGGCGCCGGAGGCGCTGGTCCTGGTGGTGGACGACAACCCGATGAACCTGAAGGTGTTCCAGAGCCTGCTGAAGCGGACCAAAATCCGGATCGACACGGCGAACGACGGTGAAGAGGGGCTTTTGCTGGCGCAGGACAAGAAATACGACCTGATTTTCCTCGACCACATGATGCCGAAGAAGGACGGCATCGAGACATTGCAGGAACTGCGGGCGCAGACGGGCGGCCCGAATGCGGCTGTTCCCGTCGTCTGCCTGACGGCCAACGCCATCTCCGGCGCCCGGGAGCAGTACATCGCGGCTGGCTTTGACGACTACCTGACAAAACCCATCGACGCCGGCAAGCTGGAGGATGTGCTGCTGGCGTATCTGCCGAAGGAAAAGATCGAGCCGGCCGGAGCGGAGGAGACCGGCCCGGCGGAAGGAACGGCGATCCCCGAAATCCTGGCGCCGCTTTTGGGGCAGGACTGGATTGACCTGCCGCTGGGCATCCGAAACAGCGGCTCGGCCGATGACTATCTGCCGCTTTTGAAAATCTTTTACGAATCGCTGGACGAAAAAGCCGATGAGATCGACGGCTACTACAGGGCGGAGAACTGGAAGGACTACACCATCAAGGTCCACGCCCTGAAAAGCTCGGCCCGGCTCATCGGGGCGGCGGCCTTCGGCGAGGAGGCCCAGCTTTTGGAAAACGCCGGCAAGAGCGACGATACCGGGTACATCCGGGCGCACCATGAGGAATTCATGGCGAAGTGCCGGAGCTTCAAGGCCCCGCTGTCGGAGGTCTTCCCCGCAGAGGAAACGGACGGAGAGAAGCCCGAGGCGGACGCGGAGCTCATGGAGGGCGTGCTGGAGGAAATCCGCCTGGCGGCGGAAGACATGGACTGTGACCGGCTGGAGGCCATCTTCGCCGAGATGGAGGCGTACCGCATCCCGGAGGCCCGGAGCCATCTTTACGGGAAACTCCGGGATTCGGCGAACCGGTTCGATTACGACGCCATCCTGGCGCTGTTGTCAGTGGCAGAGAATGAAGCATAAGGAGTGAACGGAAATGAACGGGGGAAGCCCAAAACATCGTCATCGTCATGTACAAATACAGCGTGATCGTGAAGGGAATCGAGCGCAGGCTCACCGATTGCGGCTATCAGGTCACGATTCTCGCCGAGACATTTGAAAAGATCAAGTCAATGACGGCAACGACCTCGCTCTTTATCGTCTATCTGCCCGGCGGCATCGCCGAGGACGCGGTGAATCTCAATCATCTGACGCATATCCATGACACGGTCTGGGAAAGCGGCCGGAATATGCTGCTGATCGGCGAGAAAAAGGACCGCACGGGGCTGATGAAAAAACATCCCCATCTGGAAAACTTCGCCTGGCTTGACCGGCCGGTGAAGATGGACGAGCTGCAACTGGCGGTGGAAGCGGCCATCGAGTCCGGCAGCAAGAAGAAAATCCTGATCGTGGACGACGATCCGTCCTACGCGAAAATGGTGCGGGAGTGGATCCGGGACGAGTACCAGCCATTCAGCGTCACGGGGGGCATGAACGCCATCTCGTTCCTGCTGAAGACACCGGTGGACCTCATCCTGCTGGACTACGAGATGCCGGTGGTGGACGGGCCGCAGGTGTTCCAGATGCTCAGGCAGGAGCCGGCCACGCGGGACATCCCGGTGGTGTTCCTGACGGGCGTAGGCACGAGAGAGGGCGTGGAGCGCGTCATGGCGCTGAAGCCCGACGGCTATATCCTGAAGTCCACCACGAAGGAGAAACTGCTGGGGTATCTCGGGGAAAAGCTGCGAAGAAACGCCGATTGACGGCAAAGGAGGGCGGGATAGCTTATGAATTACTGGATTGTCGTCGTTGACGACGAGGCGATGAGCCTGACGAACGCGAGGAACCTGTTGAGCGGGCAGGAGATGCGGGTCAGTTGCCTGCGTTCCGGGCGGGACCTCCTGAAGTTCATGGGGAAGAACGAGCCGGACCTGATCCTGCTCGACGTCATGATGCCGGAAATGGACGGGTTCGAGACCTTCAGCGCGCTGCGGGCGCTGGAGGAGGAGCAGGGGAAAAAGCGCACGCCCGTCATCTTCCTGACCGGGTCGGAGGACAGCGAAACGGAACGGCGCGGCCTGAAGCTCGGCGCCTCCGATTTCATCCGCAAGCCATTTCAGAAGGATGTTCTCCTCTCACGGATCCACAACGCCGTCGCCAATACCAGGACGATCGAGAGCCTGACGGAGGAAGCCACCATCGACCGGCTGACGGGCTTTCTGAACAAAGCGGCGGGGACGACCCGGGTGGCGAAGCTCTGCGCCGGCCGTTCCGGCTCGCTGATGGTTCTCGACCTCGACAATTTCAAGCTCGTCAACGACCTTTACGGCCATGACATGGGGGACCGGGTACTCAAAGCCTTCGCCCATGTCCTGCGGCAAAACACCCGGGACGACGATACCATCGCCAGGATCGGCGGCGATGAATTCCTGGCGTTCTTCGGCGGCATGAAGATGGAAGAAACCATCGCGTCCCTGACCCGCAGGCTGAATGAGCAGCTTTTCCACGAAGCGGTGGCGCTGATGGGCGAGTCCTTTGATATTCCGCTGGGCATATCGGTGGGCGCGGTGATGGCGCCGGAGTGCGGGCAGTCGTATGATACGCTCTTCCCGCTGGCGGACAGCGCGCTCTATACGGCAAAGCACAACGGGAAACACGGCTATTACCTGTACCGGAGCGGAGCGGAAGAGACGCTGTCCCACGAAGAGGACCTGCAGGCGGAGCTCTCCCGCCTCACCCGCATCATCGAGGAGCGGAATGAAGCCGGCGGGGCCCTTTTGCTGGGGATGGAACCCTTTTCCTTCGTTTACCGTTTCATCAAGCGGTTTGCCAGCCGCTATGGCGGGAAGATGGCCCGGCTCCTGTTCGTCCTGGGGACGGAAGACGATGAGCAGAGACTCCGGAAGGCGACGGAGCAATTCCTGGAGGTACTGCAGAAAACGCTGCGCCGGAGCGATGTCATCCTGCAAAGCCGGCCAAACCAGTTTTTCCTGCTGCTGCCGGAGCAGTCGGAGGAGGACGTGCCGGACGTGGTCGGGCGGATCATGGCGGCGTGGGAAAAGACGGAAGGGCATGACCGCGTGCGCATCGGACACGCCGTCGAGTACACCGAATATGAGAAGAAGGATCCCGGCAATGCGGGACAGGGTTGATGAATCACCGGGCA
>JAFSWT010000080.1 GCA_017444395.1 Schwartzia sp. (in: firmicutes)
AAGATTTGTCCGATGGAGGAGTAGTTAGGTGCTACCTAATGAGGGATAAAGTTGTGTGAGTATGGTTAAGATTTTGAACCAGAAACAGAGTAATAATGCAAGGAAAAATTGTCAATGAAGGCGGGAAGCATTGGAGTGTAGGGAAGGAAAAGCATGATGGCTGAAACCGATATCATGACCGAGGGCATGAATTGCCTGACGGAGCATTTAGGAACACTCAAAGCGGAAATGTTCGTGGCCGCAATCATCCGGGAGAATATTGATTACACCGAATGGCAACGAGCCTATTTTGACGCAAAATCTCCGGCAGAAATCAGCCGGAAGGCGGCGCAGCACGAAAAAGATCATCCCTTCCAGGGGAATGCTGTCAGATTGTCCCGCCGTCTCCGCCCGGAGGATCCCGACCCGGTGTAAGAGAGTTTTTGATTGGCAGCGCTCCGCCCTGCAAAAGTGGGTAGCGCCAAAAGCCCCGCCACATCTTCGTCCTCCTGTGAAAAGCATGATGGAATGATTATAGGGCACCTTCCAAAACCAAGTTGTTCAGTTCACTGGCAAAGGACGATTGCCCTAAAATCAGCATTGGTCAAACTGTCATTTGACAAAAACAGTAGTTTTTAGAGCCCTCTTATGATTCTGCTTCAAAGCAAGGTTCAAATGCCAATATGCTTCTTAATCGGTTACATATTTTTATTACACTATTTTTTGCATTTTCAATTAAGATTGCGTTTCGGCATAGATTTAATGCCGCTTCACCGACAGCCCCGCTTCCGGCAAATGTATCAAGAATGATTTCGCCAGTCAATGTTACAAAAGAGATAATGCTTTCGCAAAGTGCGACAGGGAGTTCGCTCTGATGGATTTTGTTTCTTGGATTGACTGGTGGCACATCAAACATAGTGGGAAGCATTCCGTTGGTTCCGCGCATATATGTCAGTATGCCATTTTTTGCGGTTTGCTTCTTGTCTATGCGGAGTTTTCGCGCAGGCCCTTTCGAGAAAATCATTATATCTTGCGTATTTTTGGACTTTCGCCCGGTGTTGCTTACAAAGGCGCCCTTTTTCCAAGCAACTTTCGCATAGTATTCAAAGCCATTTTGCTTGGCATACTGCTTAATGGCATATAGGTATTCGTAGTTGCTTTCATTTTCTGCTGGGAGGACTTCTACGAGGAAGCAACCGTCCTTCAATACGCGGGCTTTTTCCTTGAAGTCATCAGACGTATATTGAAAGCAATCATAACGGCTAAAGAATCGGTTGCCGCCGCGATTCGACTTTATATCCAGCCAAGGGTGGTCAGTAAAGATGCAATCAATGGAAGCGTCTGCTATCATCGACAAGTCACGCCCGTCGCCTTCAATGACGATACACGACGCCGCACCATCTTTAGTTTTGTAGAGTCCTTTGGCAATACGTTCAAACCGGATTCCCAGATTTTCATAGATACGTGCCCGGACGCTTTCGCGCGGTGTATCCTCTTGGGTTGCATACGCCTCTTTCAGCGTAAAATGTTCCGCTTGACGAAAACACGCATAAATTCGTTCTGCCACGCCATACATGGTTATCTCCCCTTGCCTAAAAAATTTGATCCCGATCATAGCAAGATCCGGGAGTTTAGTCAAGGAAAAGATCCCCGATATGACAATACCGCAAAACATTAGAAGTTTTCACTTCTAAATAGGTTGGCGCAATAAATGGTTATGGTGATTGTGAGGCACGGGAACCTATTCTTGGCTATAAGTTTGAAGAAGGCGAAATAGATTATGGATTTGCACTTGGATTCACATCTTGGGGACGGCTACAAAAGCAATTCTCAAAAAATGCGTGTCATTACAGAAGCATGGGCGGGGGATAATGTTTTTTGTCCATATTGTGGGAGTAGCGTATCGCATTTTGAAAACAATCGTCCCGTGGCAGACTTTTATTGCCATGAATGCGCGGAGGAATATGAACTGAAAAGTCTTGGACGAGTTATTGGAGACAAAATAAACGATGGTGCTTACGAAACGTTAATAAAAAGAATTAAATCATCAAACAACCCGAATTTCCTTTTCCTTCATTATGACAAAGACAGTTTGAAAGTTAAAGATTTGATTGTTGTTCCCAAGTATTTCTTTTCACCGTCAATCGTGGAAAAGCGAAACCCTTTAAGCCAAGAAGCACGAAGAGCCGGCTATGTTGGATGCTTGATTTTGCTTGGGCAGATTCCGAGCGACGGGCGCATTGAGGTAATAAGGGACGGTATTCCATATCCGAAACGCGATGTTATAGAGAAGCTGTATCGAACGAAATTCGTCAGAGATTTTGATGTAGAATCGCGCGGATGGGTTCTTGATATTATGAATTGCATTAACCGTCTGGAAAAGAAAAGGTTTACATTATCTGAAATCTATGGGTTTGAATCATTTCTTGCCGACAAACACCCGACGAACAATAATATTAGGGCCAAAATCCGGCAGCAACTCCAAGTGCTTAGGGACAAGGGATTTATTGCCTTTGAACAACGCGGTATATATAAGAAATTGATGTAGGAGATTATTTGCAAAATAGCGCGGGAATCGGCCACTTTGGTCTCTGCTGGATAACAACAAGCCCCGGATTGTCGCTGAACAGGCGTCAATCCGGGGCTTGTTATTCATTCAGCTCCCCACCACTTCCTCTTTCTTCAGCGCGGCGCAGCCGCCGAGGAGGAAGTGGAGGATGGCGGTTTGGGCTTCGTACCAGGCGGCGTCTTTTTTCCAGCCCATTTCCTGATTGACGGCGAAGATGCCGGCGAAGAGCAGGCGGAAGAGGACGGCGGCTTCGCGTTCGGCCAGGCCGCATTGGCGCATGAGCAGGGGGACGAGGCGGGTTTTTTCTACGAGGTAGAGTTTGTCGGAGAGGTAGGCGGCGAGCTCGGGGTCTTTGAGCAGGGCGGCGTAGTGGTCGTCGTCGGCGAGGCGCTGGCAGGTGGGCAGCAGGGCGCCGACGCTTTCGAGCCGGGCGGGGTCTCCTTCGGCGGTTTCGAGGCTTTCCAGCAGGGCGGCGAGGTCGGTGTGGGGGTCGCTGGGCCGCGGGCGGGCAAAGCGGATGGCTTCGGCGATGATTTCGTCGAGGACGGCGCCGAGTTCTTCGTAGTGGAGGTAAAAGGTGGCCCGGGTGATGCCGGCGGTCTTGCAGAGGACGGTGACGTTGATTTCGCGGTAGGGCCGTTCGAGGAGCAGCGAGAGCAGGCTGTCCTTGATGGCGGCGCGGGTGATGGCGATGCGGCGGTCGGGTTTGCGTTCATGGGTTTCTGGCATGGCGGTTTCCTCCGTTTCGATAGCGCAGTTTCTTTCCTTATATATTATAATGCTTCTATACATGGTGTCAAGATTCTGACGGGGCTGTTTTTGACGGTTAGGGCGGCAATCTGGCGGGGGATATTGCCATCGGCGGCGGAGCGTAGTATAATAGTAAAGTATTTCATCTATGCACGAATTTGCAGAGGATAGTTTTATTGGGAGGGGTTTGGCGATGCGCGGTATTTCACGGGGGATTCAACTGATTTGCCTGGTGCTGTGTCTGGCGCTTTTGGCGGGCTGCGGCGCGAGCAAGGGCGCGGGCGGCGGCAAGGTGGAGCTGAAGCTGGCGTACCATCTGCCGGTGGATCATCATTTGTCGAAGAGCGTGGAGCGGTTCGCGAAGAAGGTGGCGGAGAAGTCAAAGGGCAGCGTGACGGTGACGACGTATCCGGCGGGCCAGCTTTATACGGACAAGAGCATGAACGATGCCATCATGTCGGGGGGCCTCGATATGGGGCTGAATTCGACGGCGATGTGGACGACGGTGATTCCGGTGCTGAATGTGCTGGATGTGCCGTTCCTGCTGCCGACGTATGAGTCGGTGGGCAAGGCCATTGACGGCGGCCTGGGCAAGACGCTGGCGGCGGAGATGGAGAAGAAGGGTGTCCATCCTTTGATTTGGGCGGATTACGGGTATATCCAGTTCTGCAACAATACGCGGCCTATCAAGACGCCGGCGGATTTCAAGGGGCTGCAGCTCCGCGGCTACGGCCAGATTCCGGCGGAGACGATCAAGGCTTTGGGCGGTTCGCCGGTGACGATGGGCGCGGCGGAGGTCTATACGGCCATCCAGCGCGGCACGATTGACGGGCAGACTTCGGGCCAGACGGCGATGTACAGCCGCAAGATGTACGAGGTGGCGAAGTATCTGACGGTGACGAATCACGCGTTTTGCGAGTTCGTGCTGGCGATGAACAAGGCGAAGTTCGACAGCCTGACGCCGGAGCAGCGGAAGGCGGTCGAGGAGGCGGCGCAGGAGACCCGCGACGAGATCCGCAAGGAGACGAAGGATGAGGACGCGGCTTCGCTGAAGAAGTTGAAGGAAAAGGGCATGGAGGTTTACGAGGTGCCGGCGGCCGAGGTGAAGCTCTGGCAGGACGCGACGAAGAAGGTCCGGGAGGATTTCATCCAGGCGAACGGTGAGATCGGCAAGCAGGCGGTAGAGGAGTGCCTGAAGGCAGGCAAGTAATTCCCGCGGTTGTTTTTGGTATGAAAAGAAAAGAGCCCGTTGACGCGGGCTTTTTTCTTTCCGGAAGGATAAGGGGATATGTCAGATGGAGAAATGGGTTGGCTGGTACGGTCGGGCGCTGGGCGCGGTGAGCCGGGCGGCGGCGGTGCTGGCGGGGCTTTGCGTTTTGGCGACGGCGTTCATCGTCACGTATGAGATCGTGATGCGGGGGCTGTTCAACGCGCCGACGGAGTGGGTGCTGGAGATTTCGACGTATCTGATCATCGCGGCGGGGTTCCTGGGGATGGGGATTACGCTGCGCCGCCGGGCGCATGTGGCGGTGGATTTCCTGACGGCGCGCTTTTCCGCCCCGGTGCGGCTGGGGCTGGAGGTAGTGACGACGCTGCTTTCCATCCTGCTTTTCTATGTGTTCATGACGGAGAGCACGGATTTCGTGCTGATGTCGCTGTCGGTGAACAGGCTGTCGCCGTCGATCCTGCGCTTTCCCCTGTGGATTCCCCAGAGCGCGCTGGTGGTGGGGTCGGCGCTTTTGGAGCTGGAGCTGGTGCGCCAGCTTCTCGATGACGTGATCGCGTTGAAGAACCGGGATTTTGAAGGAGGGCAGGACGGATGCTGATAGGTTTTTCCCTTCTCATCATCGTGCTGCTCCTGACGGGGATGCCGGTGGCTTTCGCGCTGATGTTTTCCGGGGTGCTGGGGATGTTGTTTTTCCTCGGCGGTCCGGCGGCGCTGGCCCAGATTCCGGTCATCGCCTACAAGACGCTGGACGATTTCGTGCTGACGGCGGTGCCGCTTTATATCCTGATGAGCCAGGTGCTGCTGAAGGGCAAGGTGGGCAATGAGCTGTTTGAGCTCGGCAACAAGTGGCTGGGCCATCTGCCCGGCGGGCTGGGAGTGGCGACGATTTTCGCCTGCGCCATCTTCGCGGCGATTTCCGGTTCCAGCGTGGCGACGGCGGTGACCATCGGTTCCATGGCCATCCCGGAGATGATGAAGCGCGGCTATCCGCGGGAGGCGGTGTTGGGCACGGTGGCGGCGGGCGGTACGCTGGGCATCCTGATTCCGCCCAGTATCCCGATGATTCTCTACGGCTCGATTACCGATGAATCCGTAGGCAAGCTGTTCTTGTCCGGCATCGTGCCCGGCGTTTTGCTGACGCTGTTGTTCATTATCTACGTGGTGTCCCAGGCGCGGCGCATGGAGCGACAGGCCCCGGCGGAATGGGCGGAACGCTGGCGGGTGTTGCGGGCGAATATCTGGGGGCTGCTGCTGCCGATTCTGGTGGTGGGCGGCATCTACACCGGCGTGTTCACGCCGACGGAGGCGGCGGCGGTGGGCACCGTTTACAGCCTCGTCATCACGTTCTTCGTCTATCGGACGGTGACGGTGGCCGATATGCCGGAAATCCTTGAGGACACGGTGAAAACGACCTCGATGATTTTCGCCATCATGATCGGCGCCATGCTGTTCGGCTTCATCCTGACGGTGCTGCAGGTGCCCCAGGGCATCATGCGGATCGTCACCGAGGCCGATGTGAACCGCTGGGTCATTTTCCTCGGCATCAATCTGGTGCTTTTGGTGCTGGGCTGCGTGCTGGAGACGGTGTCCATCATCCTGATTACGCTGCCCATGCTCTATCCGGTGGTGAAGCATCTGGGCTTCGACCTGATATGGTTCAATGTGGTGCTGCTCATCAATATGGAGCTGGCGCTGATTTCACCGCCTATCGGCATGAATCTTTTCGTCATCAAGGGCATCAGTCCCGACAGCAGTATCCAGCAGATCATCCGCGGCTCGCTGCCCTTCGCCGGGCTCATGGCGCTGGAAATCCTGCTGCTCTGCTTCGTGCCGGAGCTGGCCACCTGGCTTCCCCGGGTGCTGAAATGACGAGGGAAAAACGCATAAAAAGCATAAAAAGAGCCGGCAGCCCGGAAAAGGGTGGCCGGCTTTTTCGATTTGCGGGTGGGGATTTTTCAATATTTATAGCGCAGGTAGGCCATGTGCTGCTCCACCCGGAAGCAGAAGGGGCGGCCCGGGGTGATGTAGGGGAGCAGGAAGAAATCCTTTTCGGGGATATTGCCCACCACATTGACCCAGGGATCGGCGGGCTGGGGCCGGCGGGTGATCTGCAGCTCCCCGGCGTAGCGGGGAGAGTCGTCGTTGTCCAGCGTCACAGTGCCGAAGTGGCGGGGGATGATTTTTTCCGGCGGGATGGCGAGATGACGCTGGCGCACCCGGGCGCGGCTCTCCAAAGCCCGGATGGCGTCCCGGGCTTCGTCGGGCCGGGCGGTAAAGGGCTCCGACAGGAGCTCCCGCACGCCTTCGTTGTGGGTGAGCAGCCGGAGGCGCACCGTCACGCCGTCGCGGACGCTGACGAGGGTCGCAAGTTCCTCCTCCGTGGGCAGGGCGTCGCCGATGAAGATGGACTCCACGCCGACGGCCGCAAGGAAGCGGGCGGCGAAATCGACGCTCCACTCCCGCTGGTCTTCCAGCGTCGGCAGGCCCATATGCATCGGGCCGCGCTTGCGCCCCCGCGACGCCACGAAAGCGCCTACCGGGATGTCATAGGCGGCCAATAGCTCGTTCTGGCGGTGGAAAAAAGCTTCGCTGAGACCGGTGCCGGTGCGGGGATAGAAATTGTGCAGGGCTTCGATGTTTCGGAAATCAGCCCGTTCCCGTTCCATGATGCGGAGGGCGGTGGCGGTGACGGTGGAGGCGTTGAGCAGAAGCCGGAGCCCGGTGCCGTTGCGGCTGAGTCGAGCGACATCTTCGGGGTCGAAGCCTTCATCCAGCCGCAAGGTACCGATGCCCAGGGAAACGAGCTTCGCCGGCTCCAGGGCGTCAAGCCCCAAAAGCTCCATGGCGTCCGGCGCGGTATCGGCGATGATTTCCATGCCGGCCTCCCGCGCTTCGGTGAGGAGCGTCCGGAGTTCGCCGGCGAATACGCGGCGGTCCGTTTCCGGGATGTGAAGCGAAGTGAAGAGCCGCGTCACGCCGTGGCGGACAGCGTCCCGGAGCAGTTGCCGGTTCTCTTCCGGTGTGTTGTCAAGACTGGGATAGAGGGAAATTCCGTAGCGCATGGTCATGCCTCCTTCACGGGTTCTTGCCCGATGTCCTTCAATGCTTGTACGAGACGGCCGTCCGCTGCCGCGAGTTTTTCCCGCGCCGCGTCTGGCGGCAGGCCGGAGAGTAGCAGGAAAATCGCCAGCTTGGCGCTGCCGTCGGCCTCTTTCAGCGCGGCGGCGGATTGCTCCGCGCTCTGGCCAGTGACCTCGGCGACGATGCGGACCGCCCGGGCCCGCAGTTTCTCGTTGGTCGCTTTCACATCCACCATGCGGTTGCCGTAGACCTTGCCCAGCTTGATCATCACGCTGGTGGAAATCATGTTGAGAATCATCTTTTCGGCGGAGCCGGCCTTCATGCGGGTGGAGCCGGTGATGACTTCCGGCCCCGGCAGCACCGTCAGCGAGATGTCAGCGAGAGGGGCCGCGGCTGGTTGCGGGGTACAGGCCAGGGAAATCGTAGCCGCGCCCCGGGCCCGGGCATGGTGCAGCGCCCCCAGTACATAGGGGGTGCGCCCCGAGGCGGAAAGGCCGAAGACTACGTCGCCGGCCGTAAGCGAGCAGGCGTCAAGATCGGCTGCCGCCTGGGCCGCGTCGTCCTCCGCCCCTTCCCGGGCGGTGAACATGGCTTCACGTCCGCCGGCGATGAGCCCCTGGACCAGTTCCGGCGAGACGCCAAACGTCGGCGGGCACTCTGCTGCGTCCAATACGCCCAGGCGCCCGGAGGTCCCGGCTCCGCAGTAAATCAGCCGTCCACCCCGCGCCAAACGCCCGGCGATGAGGTCCACGGCCCGGGCGATGTCAGGGATGAGCGGCGCAATGGCCAGAGCTACCCGCTGGTCTTCACGGTTGATGAGGCGCAGCATATCATCGGTCGTCATCTCGTCGATACGGGCACTGTCCCTGTTGCTCCGTTCCGTTGCGAGCGCCTGGAAATCCTCCATCGATACCATCCTCTCGCAATATAATATAGTAGATTATATAGTCTTCCACACAGCGGAAAAAAATCCTCCTGCAAAAAAAATAAAAAAAGAGTTGACAACGGAAAACAAAAAAGGTAGAATACAGAAGCTGGCCTTGAGGGCCGGCGGTGTTCCTTGAAAACTGAACAATGCAGAATGAATCATTTGTTGATTCAAGCCAGATGTGCG
>JAFSWT010000081.1 GCA_017444395.1 Schwartzia sp. (in: firmicutes)
CACAAGATTCCACAATGTCAAGTGGAATTTTCCCGAAGGAGTAAGTTCTACTTTCACTACCGTAAAGTAGAATTTAGCTTTTCAATTGAGGCGCGTCCTTTTTTTGCGCGGAAACCCTTTCAGCGGCTGGGCGGATGGTGTATAATGAATGGATACGGGGAGCGATAGATACCCGAAGGAATCGTTCTGGCGTTGAAAGACTCCCTTTATACTACTCGCTGTTAGAAATTTTATTTCTTACAGCGAGTGTATGAGACGTCAGGCGCGCCGTAGGCGCGGCTGTAGTATTACAGGAATTTGATGGTTGACATACGGGAAATGATCGAGGATTGACCGGATCCGGTAAACCGTGTAATATGCCTGCGGAAACAGGACGTGTCCGGGACGGCGGCGATGGTTGGAAGGATGGTGCGGGCGATGAGGACGAAGCGGCGCGTGGCGGGCGCATACGGTTGGGCTGTGGGGGCAGCTTTTTTTGCCGCGCTGGTATTCCCGGCGGTGACGCGGGCCGCGGGGCCGGAGCCGGCAACACATCCCGCCGCCTCCGGGCTCCTGTGGCTGGCGGGGGCTTTCCTGCTGATTGCCGGCGGAGAGCTCTTTTATAACCACCGGCGCCTGCGGCGGGAAAAGGACGAGCGCGCCCATCTGGAGGAAATCATCAACAATATCCCCAACGGCATCGGCACGTTCGAGTTCGAGGGGACGCGCCTGGTCCGGGGCTATCTCAACGACAGCTATTACCGCATGCTGGGGACGACCCGCGAGGCGCGGGGCACCGATCATATCAGCCCGGAGACGATGACGCAGGTCATCCATCCCGACGACCTGCCCGGCCTTTTCGAGGAGCTGAAGCGCAGCCAGGAAACGAATACGGAATTCAGCCACCATTACCGGATCGTCGGCACCGACGGCCATTATCACTGGATGGCCATGCAGGGCCGTATCGTCCAGCGCGACGGCGACCACATGACGTATCTCGTCACGATGCAGGACGAGGACGAGCTGTTCCGTTCCCATGTGGCGCTGTTCGAGAGCGAGACCATCCTCCAGACGGCGATTGCCGATACGGACATGAAGGCCTGGGTTTACGACCCGAAGCACCGGACGGCGACCTGGGTGGCCTCCACGACCCGGGAAGCGATCGTTCGCGCCCAGCATCTGACGGATTACCCGGAGAGCGTCATCGCCCAGGGGCTCATCCATCCCGACGACACCGGGGAATTCCTGGTACTCCACCACCGGGCGGAAAACGGCGATTTCTCCGGCGAAGCGGTGGTGCGCATCGCCTACGAGAACGGCTGGCGCTGGAAGAAGATTCGCTATTCGGCGGTGGCCGACGCTCAGGGGAATTTCACCAAGATTCTCGGCACCTCGGTTCCCATGGAGGACTACAAGGAGCTGGAGGACCGGATGCGCGTCCTGATGCTCCAGGCGAATGTCGCGCTGGCAGTGTACCATATCCCGGAGCGACAGCTGGAAATCGAGTATGGTACCATGCACCGCGTCATCGAAGGCGCGCCGGAAAGCTGCGTTGCGCAGGATCTCGTCCATCCGGAGGATGTGGAGAAATATCTGGCGTTCTACCGCTCCTTCGCCGCGGGGAAGGAGGCGGCGGAGACAGTGCTGCGCTGCCGGGGGACGACGGGCCATCCCTTTGACTGGATCAAGCTGGCCGGCACGCTGGTCTGCGACCGGGAGGGGCAGCCGCTGCGGGCCATCACCACCGGCATCGACATCTCGGCCCAGCAACGGACGAGCCAGATGTACGAAAACGAGCTGAAGTTCCGGGATTTGCTGGAAGCGGAGGCTTTCTGGACCATTACCGCCGACCTCACGGCCAACCGGGTGCTGGAGGACTGGCAGGAAGGGAAGCGCCAGACGGAACGAGTCTCTCCCCTTTATTCCGATGTCGTCCCGCGCATCCAGGGCCGGGTCGCCCGGGACGAGTACCGGGGGGAGATTGCCGCGCTGCTGGAGGTGGAGAGTCTGCAGCGGGCCTGGCATGAGGATATCCGCCATCTGTCGATGGACTATCCCCGTCGCACGCTGAAAGGCGTCGTGAAATGGACGCAGCTCCAGGTCAATCTGCGCCGTCAGCCGGAGACGAACCATCTGCTGGTTTTCCTCTACGGCCGGGACATCGACGAGGAAAAGCGGGACCGGCTGGCCCGGGAGAGCCTCATGGGCCAGCAGGCGGACTTCCTCGCCCGGCTGGATACCGAGAGCGGGCAGTTCCGCTTTCTCCAGCGCACGCCCTATCTGGATGCGTTGAAGGTTCAGACGGAAGCGGCCTATACCTACGACGCGTACGTCAATGCATTTCTGCAACTGATCAACGACAACCCGACGTTTCCGGAAATCCGCCAGGCCCTTTCCTCGGTGGCAACGCTACAGGAATATCTGGAGGACAACGGCGACCTCGAGGTCAGCGATTGGGTCGTCACCGGCGGCCAGCGTCGGCGCAAGCGGCTCCGCGTCTTTTATCAGGACGAGAACCGGGACACCATCCTGTTCCAGCAGCGGGATGTCACCGAGATCTATCAGGAGGAATCCATCCGGGCGGCGGCGCTCTCTGAGGCGCTGGCCCAGGCGCAGGCAGCCAGCGTGGCCAAGAGCAACTTCCTCTCCCGCATGAGCCACGAGATCCGCACCCCCATGAACGCCATCATCGGCCTTACGGCACTGGCCCGGCAGCGTTTCTCCGAAAAAGATTTCGTCGAGGAAAGCCTGGGCAAGATCGACACGTCGGCCCATTATCTGCTGTCACTCATCAACGACGTCCTCGACATCAGCCGCATCGAAAGCGGCAAGATGGAGCTCGACCTGCAACCGGGAAGCCTGCGGGCGCTGCTCGTCGATTTCAAGATCCTGCTCCAGCCGCGGGCCGACGAGAAAGGCGTCGAGTTCTCTGCTCTGATGCTCACACCTTTGCCGGAGACATGCCTTTTTGACGCCCTGAAGCTCAAGCAGATCCTGGTGAATCTCGTTTCCAACGCCATCAAGTTCACACCGGCCGGCGGCCATGTGGATTGCTACGCCCGGCTCGTGAAGACGGAAAACGAGACGGCCACTGTCGATTTCACCGTCACCGATACCGGCATCGGCATCGAGAAGGAGTTCCTGCCCCGCATCTTCGAGCCCTTCGAGCAGGAAAGCGCCGGCAACACCACCCGCTTCGGCGGCACCGGGCTGGGGCTGGCCATCACCAAGAATCTCGTGGAGCTCATGGGCGGCACCATCGAGGCCAGGAGCGAGAAAGGCCAGGGATCGGCATTCACCGCCGTGATACCCTTCCGCATCGTGGACGAGGAAGCGCCGGCGCCGGTCACCGTGGCGGACGACGCCGTTGACTTCACCGGCCTGCGGGTGCTTCTGGCCGAGGACAACGAAATCAACCGGGAAATCGCCACCTTCATCCTCGAGGACAAGGGCTGCGAAGTCGTTCCGGCAGTGGACGGGCAGGCGGCGCTTGACCGCTTCCTGGAAAGCCCGGCCGGTACGTTCGGCCTCATCTTCATGGATATCCGCATGCCCTTCCTGGACGGCTACGGCGCGACGCGGGCCATCCGCGCCTCGGATCATCCCGACGCGAAAACGGTACCCATCGTCGCCATGACCGCCAACGCCTTCGAGGAGGACGCGAAAAAAGCCTACGACAGCGGCATGAACGGCTACCTCACGAAGCCGGTGGAGCCGCACAACATCTATCAGATGGTGCAGCAGTTCTGGCGAAAGGACGGACCGGCGCCATCCTGACGGCGGGGAACTATGCATGCCCTTGCAATCAGCGGCAATTTCCGCTACAATAGAAGCCGATGGAGAAGACCTTCCCGTCTTTTCCATCGGCTTTTTCATTTCGCGGGAGGCATCGTGCATGGAAAAGAGATCCGACAGCCTGCTGTTCAAGTTCGGCATCATCTTCCTGGTCTTCACGGTCATCACCCTGGCCCTTTCCGGGCTCATGACCTATTTCAGCCAATTATCGGCCCATCGCAAGCAGAGTGAGGAGAATATCCGCAATATCGGCGAATATCTGGAGCGCCTGATCCAGGCCGAGGGCGAGGATTTCGCCACCTATCAGGCATACTACATGGCCCACTTCGCCGAGGTGGACATCCCCTTTGATTTCAGCGAATACCGCACTGCCCAGGCGGAGTACGAGCGCCTTTTCGCCGCGAATTACCCCGGCCGGACGCTGGGGAAAGACATCCGGTTCGAGGAACTGTCCGACGAGGTGAAGAAAGCCTGGTTCATCTACCGCCACGAATACTGGCTGCTGACCTTCGAGGAGGCGCGGGCCGCCTTCCATATCCCCTATACCTATTACCTCGTCCCCAAAGAGGACATCTACTACATGGTCTATATGATCGACGGGGAGCGCACGGCGAAGAAAGACAGCAACGGCAAGATCCTCTACCTCGGCGACGAGTACTACGACGCCCCGGAGAAGTACCCGGTCCAGTGGGAGGCGTGGTTCTCCGGCAAGCGGCCCAACGGCTTCCAGGTCTGAGACAACGAGTGGGGCCACACCTACGCTTACTACACGCCGCTGATCATCAACGGCAAGAAACTCGGCCTCATCGGCACCGAGATCGAGGTCAGGACAGTGAATGACGCCATCCTGCGGAACACGATGCAGCAAATTGCCGCTATCGCGCTGGTCCTGGTCCTGTGCGTCGCCGCCCTGCTCTGGTTCATCTACCAACGTCATATCGCGCGGCTCTCGCGCCTGCAGGCAAGCGTCCGCACCTACGCGGCGGCGAAAGACGCGACGATTGCCACCGCCATCGAGCAGGAGAGCAACGGCCGGGACGAAATCTCCTCTCTGGCCATGCAGATGGCGGCGATGATCCTGGAGATGGAGAACTACATGAAGAGCCTCCTCGAGACGACGAAGGAGCTCACCGACACGAAGGAGCAGGCCGCCCGGCTGAGCGCGCTGGCGAACAAGGACGCCCTGACCGGCATCCGCAACAAGACGGCCTATGACAACGAACTCCGGAAGCTGGCCTGGGAAATGGACGAGGGGCTGAAGGAATTCGGCATCGCCATGATCGACCTGAATTTCCTCAAGCGCATCAACGACACCTACGGCCACGAGCAGGGCAACGTCGCCATCCGGAAGCTCTGCCGCCTCGTCTGCGTGACCTTCGCCCACTCACCGGTCTTCCGCATCGGCGGCGACGAGTTCGTGGCCATATTGAAGAACACCGATTACCAGAATATCGACGTTCTGGTGGAATCCTTCAATCAGGAACTGGCGAAGATGGCCACCGACGACAGCCTGGAGCCCTGGGAAAAGATTTCCGCCGCTCTGGGCTACGCTCTCTACAATCCCTCCGCCGATAGCAGCGTGGAAAATGTCTTCAAGCGGGCCGACAAAGCGATGTACACCCGCAAGATGGAGATGAAAGCCGTGCGGACGAGCTGATGAGGCGCACCCCTGCGGCCACCACGGCCACGGAGAGCAGGCGCGCACGGCCACCACGGCTGCTGCGGCCATCATCACGAAGGTTGACCGGCACCAGATTTCTAGCCATAGTGCAACACGCGCCGCAAAATGGTTTTCCCGATTTTTCCAACGTATCTGAAATTTCGGAGGAAAATGCCCTCCCGCTTAGAACGCCAACGGAAAACGACGGTTCCTCCCGATTATTGTTTAACACTATGTCAAGCGTTTTGTTCAGTAGAAAAAGCCGTGGAAAAATCGGATTGGACCCCGATAAGTCCCGTAACATCAGGGTTTTTTCCCTTCGTATCCATTTTTTCATTTGTCTTTTTGACTTTTTTATGCCAATCATATCTCCGGTGATTTTCGCTACGCCTTTAACATGACATGAATCCATATTACTCTGACGAACAATCCGTAAAGCAAAAACTCCCGTGAAACCGCTTCACGGGAGTTTTTTGTGTGCTGCCGTCCGCGCCAACCGCGGCGCGATCGTGTCCCTCGCCGAAGGCAAAGGGATTTCACGCGCGCTTTTTCCGGGCGCCGCGTTTCTTCACGTCCGCCTCGATGCGGCTCTTCCACCCCGCGCCGAGCGGCGCCTCGCAACACCGCACTTGGCTGACCGCCTCGCTCATCACCTCGAAATTGAGGGCGGTGCCTTCCTCGTCGCACTCATAGGTCACGGCCCGGTCGGCCTGGATGCCGATATGGCCCGCCGTCTCGATGGCGTCCATGTTCGCGCCGAGGAACAGGAACTCCCAGCCGTACTTTTCCTGCTGCCGTTCCACCATCTTCTTGACCTTGGCGTAAGTGTAGCGGCGGCTGGCGTTCTCCATGCCGTCGGTGGTGATGATGAACAGCGTCTTTTCCGGGCGGTCCTCCTCCCGGGCGTATTTGTGGACATTGCCGATATGCCGGATGGCGCCGCCGATGGCGTCGAGCAGCGCCGTACACCCGCGCACGAAATACTCGTCCCCGGTCAGCTCCTTCACCTCATCCAGCGGCACCCGGTCATGGATCACCTCGCAGACGTTGTCAAAAAGCACCGTCGAGACAATCGCCTCCCCGTCCTCGTTCCGCTGCTTCTTCATCATCGAGTTGAACCCGCCGATGGTTTCAGCCTCCAGCCCACTCATCGACCCGCTGCGGTCCAGGATGAACACGATTTCCGTTAACCCTTTTTTCATCAGAAACGCCTCCTTGTTTTTGGTAGCTTCATCATACCGAAAACAAGGAGGCGTTTGGTCGCCCGGCAGGCGACATTTACAGATCCTGATACTCGAACCTCATTTTTGCCTCCGTCTCGCTGTTTTTCCACGCGTCGACGGCTTCCCGAAGAGCATCGGTGAATTTCCCGTTCTCCTTCCATATCCGCAGGCGCTTCAATGTCGTCAGGCGGGTGCGGACGACCGGCGTCCGAAGGCCGAGAAGCAAAAGACGTTCCTCCTGCGGGGAATAGCCCGATAGCTTTCCCAGCAGAAGCTCATGCACATGGTTTCCCGTGCCGCCGACGAGGGTGTTTAGCGGCTTGAGGAGGTCTTCGTCCCTCACGGCGCTAAGGAAGAAGTCTGTCATTTCAGCGAGATCGTCGGGATTTTCCAGGAATTGGAGCATCGCATGGTGCTTTCGCCAGTCCTTCCGGAAAGCGGCCTTGATTTCCTTCGAGCAGTCGATACCGAGCTGCGAGGCGAGGCGAAGGCATTCACCCTGCTCCGCCTTGCGGCTCATATAGCGCCGGCAGGACGCCGAGGACAGGACATTGGCGGCTTCTTTCGCGAGGGCGTGAAGTTCTTCGTTTTCATCGTCCTCGTAATGGAGCTTTACGGTGCGAAGGACACGGTAAATATTCTCGTTCGGCATGGCGAGGCGCGCCTTGTCGATATAGCTTCGCACAAGCTCTTCTTCCTGTTCGTATTCCTCAATCCCGGCCACAGGGCCTCCGTCGGATTCGATCAAGGCCTGCAGTATCTTGCCGGCCGCGATAAAATCTTCGCTGTTCCTGTCAACGGTCTGCACGACTGCCAACAGGTCGATCTTCTCCGCGACGGTCAGCGCGGAATATTCGGGCATCACCTTGTTATCGATGCCTTCATGCAGCAGCCAATGTCTGATTGCCCCGGTGGCCGGCGCCAATCGTTCGACGGCATGGATCCTGCCCCAGCCGCGGACTCTTTGCGCCATGCGGAAGATTTCCTCGTTGCTGTTTTTCCAATTACTGACGACAAAGAGCGCAAAAAGAGTGAATTCGTCCGACGCGGCCAATTCCCGGACGGCCTGCCGTACCTCCTCATCGCTCTCGACGGGAATCAGCTCCATGATCGACAGCGCCAGCTTGACGGCCTCCTTGTCCCTGGCGTCCAGCAGCAGATGCCAGGCGAACCGATACATATGATTTGCGTCGAGCTCCTCGTGATGCGCCAGAATCCATTTCAGCGTATCGGCGATATAGGCGAGCATGGAATGCTCCCCAGCGGGAAATATCTGCGGCAGGAGGGCTTCCGCCTGCTCGAAGTCGTTGGCGGCGGCCAGTCGCAGTGCTTGCGTCATCAGCGTCAGATCGGGCGTTTCCAGCTGGTTATGGTAGCAGCAGACGCCGTCCCACGCGCCATCGGCCCATGCGATTTCATCGGGTCCGTGATGCTGTACGGAAAATGACGCCGGCAATTCGCCGTTCGGCAGTATTGCTTCGTGAATCCTGGCATAAATGGATTTTTCCGTATCCTCCAGGCCCTTCTCCGCCGAGGAATCGTTTGGTTTTTCCGTCATACTTTTTCGTCTCCGTTCCGTATTTTGATAGTCGGAATAAGAAAGCAAGAGGTCTTTTGCCTGACCGCTAGGCCCCGAGGCAGGGCTGGCCGAAGGCGAACAATGTCTCGTTGATGGTGAAGATGTCGTATTCCGCCTGTTCGATGAAGTACTCGACGATGATGTCCGCTTTGTTGCTGTGGGAGAGCGCGTATCCGGCGCGGCCGATGAGATCTTTCGTTTCGTCGAGGTTCAGCTCCAGAGCGATAGCGAGCGCCAGGGCGGTGCTTTTGCCCGGCTGATAGTTGGGATTCTTGCGGATTTTCGCGAAATGCTTGCGGTCGATGTTGGCGCGTTTGTAGATTTCCGGGTCCGTTTTTCCCTTCGCGGAAATGAGACGCAACAGCGCCTGGGAAAAGGTGTCGTCCACTTCGTCAAGCAAATCGGACAGCGAGCGCGGCGTTTTCTCCGGCGCGGCTTTTGGGGCGGCGCGTCCGCCGGTGGCTGTCGTTTCCGCCGCGGAACGTTTGGCCCTCCGGCGCGGTGCCATGACGGAGGGAGCCTCGGCCTCCGCCACGGCCTCATCCCCCAGGCAGGGAAGATCCAATGCCCGGCGGCGCCTCGTTTGCTCTTCGAGGAGGCATTCCTCTTCGTAGAGTTCTTCGAGGTAATTCCTGTCCAGATAATCCTGCACGTCCCCGAAAAGGGCGCTGGAAATCCGGAACGCTTTGCGATCGAACACCACGAGATACACATGGAGCTCGTGGTCCGCGAGGAACGCCCGGATCGCCTGGGTCGCCGTGGCGATGGCAATCTCCGGCGGAAAGCCGAAGGCGCCCGCCGAGATCAGCGGGAAGGCGATGGAACGGCAATGATGTCCGACGGCAAGGCGCAAAGCGTTTTCATAGCACTGGGCGAGCCGTTCCCTTTCCCCGTGACGGCCATCCTGCCAAATGGGGCCGGCGGTATGCACGACGTATTTCGCCGGCAGGCGGAACGCCGGCGTGATATACGCGTCGCCGGCAGCGATGTCGCCGATTTCCCGGCGTGCCTTCAGGAGCTCCGGCCCCGCGGCCCGATGAATGGCCGCGTCTGCGCCCCCCATCCCGTCCGCGTCCGCGGTCGGATGCGCCGAATTGACAACGACGTCCACCTTCATTTCGGTGATGTCGTTCCGCACGATTTCCAATGGCATGAAAAATCCCCCTGTCCGTCAAAGAGGTAACGCAAACAATCATGTGACAACAAGTATTATTCGCCGCAATCGGGAGAATTCCTGCCGTCGTTCATCAGCCGCCCCGCCGCGCTGCCAATGGATAATAAAAAGACGCCGGATGGAAAGAATACCATCCGGCGTGTCAGGCTCCGCCCCAGAAGGGGGGCGGAGAGGCGTAGGAAGACGCAGACAGATGAAAGAGGCTTCTTCCGGCTTGGGAATTGACATGTATTTCGTCGGATAACCCGGCGCGTCCTGCCGATTTGAAACGCCGCCGCACAGCCAATGATCTTCGCCTCGGTCAGAAACGCCGGGAGTGTGTCCAGCGTCTTCTTCCGGGTTTTTTAAACTCCATATTCATTCTCCAGATAGCGGCGAATCTCGCTGACAAACTCCTCTGCATGCGCGCATTGTGTCTCGGCGTCCTGCTTTGCGACCACATAAAAATCCGCATAATCGCAATTATTGCGAACCTCAAAAGCAAGCGTCAAGTATTTGGAAAACCTTGTGTCAAATACTTTGGTTTTGACAAATTCCCGCTGAAAATAGCTGATAACCGCTGAATGTTTGGAGAAATCGACATTCCGCTCTGCCAGTATCGCCCGGATTGCGGTAAAAATCGCATAATAGGAGCGGTTGATGGCATCCTTGTAATGTCCTTTGTCGATATTTTCCTTCGCCACTACCAAGCGTTCCTCCGCGGATTGCAAGCGATAAATCGCCAGATCATTCAAGCCTGCGTCCCTCCTTCGTTATGTTTCTGTAATACGGCAATATATGCTTGTATTCCTCAAATTCTCCTAACGGAATCGCCTTTGGAGAAATCAATGCTTCATAATCGGGATCGAATTCTTCCGCCTCATATATCACCTGTTCCAATTTTTTTTGCATAGGAAGCCGTTCCTCATCCACGATTGCGGCAAAATCAATATCCGATTCCGCGTCGTAGTCGCCCCGGGCGTAAGAGCCATAAAGATACACTTCACGCAGTTTGTCGCCGAAAACGCGACGGTAGCAATCCGCTACTTTTTGGCATATCATATCCAATTTTTCCCGCTTCATGTCCTTTTTTCTCCTCCCTGTTTCTTTACCGCCAACGGCACAGCTTCCGCTTTTCCTATCACAATAAACAATCATAAATGGTAGAATTTTCAATTTTCCGCTGCTTTCCCTGCCCAATCCGACTTTGAAATTATCGTCACTCCTCATAAAAATACGACTGCTCCAGTTCTTTGAAAATGACTTCTCGATTTTCCGCGTCCGCTGTAAGATTCGCTTCGAGGAGCGTCCGAATTTCCAAGTCATTGATTGGGCTGCGTTCCATCGCTTGCAAGTATTTGTCCTTCGGAACGTTTTGCCAGTCCACGACCTTTCCGATGGCCGTTTTGAGCATTTGGTCGAGCCATATCCGCGTTGCGCGTCCGTTGCCTTCCATGAACGGATGCGCGACGTTCATTTCCACATACTTCCCGATGATCTCCGAAAAGGTCGCTTGCGGCATTTTCTCTATCGCGGCAAGGGCTTCCCGCAGATATAAACTATTCGCGAAGCGGAAATTTCCCTTCGAGATGTTTTGCGTGCGTATTTCGCCAGCAAATGGGTACAAATCCTTGAAAAGATAGCGATGAATCGCAAGCAGGCCCGCTGTCGTGCCAACCTCGATTTTGTCGACATCGCCCGAAGTATAGAGCTGCTTTGCGTTTTCCAAGCTCTTCGCGTTCAGTTCCGAAATGTCCATATTGCCCTCCGCGCGTTCATTTGTACTATGTTTATATTATACCGTACCCTTTCCCCCCTGCCAAATGAAAAAAATCCTTCCGCGCCTGGAAGGATTTTTTCATTATCGTGCTCTTAGGGAAAGCAGCGGCTTGTCCTTGTAAAGCCCGAAGACGCCGTAAAGGTCCTGCATCACCATCACGAAGCCGGAATTGTCATGCCCCTCCTGCTGTGGCAGCATGAGCCGCAGCGCTGCTGACAGCTGCACCGGGTTCTTGCTCTTGATGGCCCCGACTCTGCACATAAAAAGACGCCGGATGGAAAGAATACCATCCGGCGTGTCAGGCCCCGCCCCATAAAAGGGCGGGGCGGAGAGGCTTTATCAGGCCGCGGGCTTGTCCTGCAGCGCGTCGAATCCTTCCTCGCCCGTACGGATCTTGACGACATTATCGACGTTGGAGATGAAGATCTTGCCGTCGCCGTAACGGCCCGTATAGAGGGCGCGCTTGGCCGCTTCCACGATCTCGCGCGGCGGGATGGCCGAGACCACGAGATCGACCTGGAGTTTCGGCAGGAGGCGCGAGGCGACATGGGCGCCGCGGTACATGGAATGGCCTTTCTGCAGCCCGTAGCCGAGCACTTCCGTCACCGTCATGCCGGTGATGCCGAGCTTTTCGAGCTCCGCTTTCAGTGTGTCGAAGCGCTCGCGGGAGGTGACGATGGAAACCCGTGTCAGCGCGTGGCCGTCCGTCGAACGCATCGCGGAAACCGTGACCGGCGCCGCCTGTCCGGCCGGCGCGGGGGCGGCCGTCGTTCCCGGCGTTTCCGGCGCCGGCATGAAGTCCGCGTAGGCCGAGGCGAGGCCGTGCTCCTCGTAGTCGAGGCCGATGATTTCTTCCTTCGCCGTCACGCGAAGCCCCATGGTGTTTTTCAGCACGGCGAAAACAATGGTGATGGCCACGGCGACAAACGCCGCCACGGTCACGACGCCGATTACCTGCGTCATCAGGAAGTCCGTTTTGCCCGTACAGAGCAGCCCGTCCTTCACCGCGAAGAATCCCGTGAGGATGGTTCCCAGCGCGCCGCAGACGCCGTGCACCGCCGCCGCGCCCACCGGGTCGTCAATCCGGAGTTTCTGGTCGATGAACTCCACCGCGTAGACCACCGTGATGCCCGCGATCAGGCCGATGGCGAAAGCGCCGGCGGGGCTGACCACATCGCAGCCGGCCGTGATGGCGACGAGGCCCGCCAGGGAGCCGTTCAGCGTCATCGAGACATCCGGTTTGCCGTAGCGCACCCAGGTCAGGATCATGGCGGTCGTCGTGGCCACTGCCGTCGCCATATTCGTCGTGACGAAAATCAGCCCCGCCGTCTCCAGCGTCTCGTCCCCCGTCATGGAAACGGTCGAGCAGCCGTTGAAGCCGAACCACGCGAACCAGAGGATGAATACGCCGAGCGCCGCCAGCGTCAGGCTGTGGCCCGGAATCGCGTTCACCGTGCCGTCGGAGCCGTATTTGCCGATACGCGCCCCCAGCATTTTCGCGCCGATCAGGGCGCAGACACCGCCGACCATGTGAACCGCCGTGGAACCGGCGAAATCATGGAAGCCCCTTTCCGCGAGCCAGCCGCCGCCCCAGATCCAATGACCGGATACCGGGTAGATCAGGAGGCTGATGGCGAGGCTGTAAACGCAGTAGGTCGAAAACTTCGTGCGCTCCGCCATGGCGCCGGAGACAATCGTCGCCGACGTGGCACAGAAAACCGTCTGGAAAATGATGAAGGCCATCTTCGGATAGCCGGCGTCGGCACCGACATCCCAGCCGGAAATGAAAAAGTCCGGGGTTCCGATGAAGCCGCCGATGTCCGTGCCGAACATCAGCCCGAACCCGATTACCCAGAACGCGATGGTGCCAATGCAGAGGTCCATCACGTTTTTCATCACGATATTGCCCGCGTTCTTGGCCCGGGTCAGGCCCGTCTCCACCATGGCGAAGCCCGGCTGCATGAAGAACACCAGCGCCGCCCCGAGGAGCACCCAGATCGTATCCGCTGACGCGTACCGCTGCGGCACGCTCTCCGCCGCCAGCGCGACGGCCGGCAGTCCCCATGCCCACGCGCCGGCCATCGATGCCAGCGCCGTATATCGAAAGATTCGTTTCATCGTTCCTCACCTTTCTTTCCCTTTTTCCCGCCACATGCGTCCGGTTCGCACGGGCTTTCCCAGGGCGGAAAACGAAAAGCGCCCGGCGGAAGTTTCCTTCCCGCCGGACGCCTGTGTCCGCTTTGCCCTATAATTCCCCATCGCTCGAGCCGATGGAAAAATCATGTGCCTATGATAGCGCGTTTTCCATCGCCTGTCAACCCATCGCGCATGTATACATGCGGATCCGTTTCGTCGTCTCCTAAGAATTCTTTTTCTTCGCGGCCTCGACCACGGCGGCGGCCACGTCCTTCAGCGGCCGCCGCTTTGTCATGCTGTACCGTTGAAGGCGGCGATAGGCTTCGTCCTCGCTGATGTTGTGCTCCCGCATCAGGATGCCCTTGGCCCGGTCGAGGAGTTTCCGCGTTTCGAGGGAATCGCGCATGGCGGCCAGTTCCTCTCCCAGCGATTTCATCTCCTGCCAGCGGGAAAGGGCGATTTCCATCGCCGGGAACAGGTTCTTTTCCTCGAGAGGCTTCACGAGATACGCCAGCACCCCGGCGTCCGTGGCCCGCCCGATGAGTTCCGCGTCGTCAAACGCCGTGAGCAGCAGCACCGGCGCGAGGTTTTCCGCCGCGACAAGGCGCGCGGCTTCGATGCCGTCCATGTCCGGCATTTTCACGTCCATGATGACGAGGTCGGGGCGCATGTCCCGTACGATGGCGACAGCGCGGCGGCCGTTGGCCGTCTCGCCGACGACTTCATGCCCCGCTTCCTGCAGGATTTCCTTCAAATCCATGCGAATGACGGCTTCGTCGTCGGCAATCACGATTCTCAAGGGCTTCATAGCGGTTCCTCCCTCCGGGGCACCACGATTTCCACTCGTGTCCCTTTGTCGCTGATAAACTGCAGCCGCCCGCCCAGGTCGTCCTCCACCATCGTCCGCACGATATGAAGGCCGAGGGACTTCTCCGCTTTTTCGTCGAACCCCTCCGGCAACCCGGCCCCGTCGTCGCTGAGCGCAATCGTCACCTCGTCCGCGCCCGCGCGAATATCGAGGCCGATGGTACCGTGAGACCGTTGGGGGAAAGCGTGTCCGATGGCATTCAAAAGCAGTTCGTTGATGACGAGGGCGAGGTTCGTGCAACGGCTCGGCGGAATCAGAAGCCGGTCGCCGGTGAACCGGCGCTCCAGCCGGAAATCCGTCGGCAGGCTGGACGCTGCCAGGAGGTCAAGCATTTCCCCGGCCAGCGCGTGCACATCGACGTCCGTCATGCCCTGCCGCGACAACAGCCGGTGCAGCGCGGCGATGCCCTGGATGCGGTTCACGCTTTCGCCCAGCGCTTCTTTCACCGCCGCTTCGGGCGCGCGCCGGGCCTGCATCCGCAGCAGGCTGGCGATGGTTTGCAGGTTGTTTTTCACCCGGTGATGGATTTCCCGGATCACCGTTTCCCGGATCGCGAGTTCCGTTTCCTTTTGGCGGAGCGCCGTCACGTCCTCTACCACGACGACGCGGCGCAGCAGCCGCCCGCCTGCGAGGATGGGGAGGTCGCGCCGAAGCAGTACGAGCCCGCCCGCCTCGATTTCCTTCTCCGTCGGGCGGTCCGGCGCTACCGTTTCCCGCGTGATGTGGCGCCGGAACTCCGGCGCCTGGAGGCGCATCCCCAGTAGCGAGCCGACGCCGAGCACGCGGTAGATATGCTGGGCGGCGGCGTTGGCGTAGATGATTCGTTCGTAGGCATCGGCAATCAGGATACCGTCCCGGGGAGAAATGGCCCGATACGCCTCGGGATCGAGGGCGCGGCGCGAATTCTGGAGAATCATGCGCGCCGTATCCACCAGGCAGCGGCTCCCACGGTCCTGCAACTGTCCCGCCGGAACCTCGAGGCTGACGACGGCGATGGCGTCTTTCCCGTCGTGGATGCCGTACGTATGCATCTCCAGACTGTCCGGAGGACTTTGTTCCTCCCGCAGCCCCACCAGCGGTTCGCCGCTTGCCAGCGTCCGGCAGACCAGCGGCTCCGCGTCCCGGGGAATCAGCGTTCCTGCGGGGGCAAGACAAAGCGGTTGCACCATCGTATGGGAACGCGCCTGCGCCAGGACCAGGAGGCTCCCGCCATCCCGCGTTGGGACAAACAGACTCGCCTGCGCCTGAGCGAGATCGGCGATAAACGCCAGACCGGCCCCGATATTTTTCAAAAGCTCCGCCTGCCGCCCGGAAATATCCGTGTGTGTCCGGCAAAGCGCCCGGATGTCGTCCATTCCGCCACCCCCCTTCACGGAAAAAGCCCCGCAAGGCCGGAACGAGTCGCGCCGGCTTCGCAAGGCTTCATTGCCATCTTTATTCTTCTGAAGAGAAGTATACCACGCTGCTTTTTCCTTGTCCATGCGGATCGTGGATGTATACATGATATTTATGGGTGAATATCCCAGCGCGTCCTGTCGGTTCTGGAACACTGCCTCACTGCCGATGGCTCTCGCTTCGGCCAAGAATACGGCGAGCGTCTCCAACGTCTTTGGGGGGTAACAATTTAAGTTCCAAATTCGTTTTTCGGATAGTGGTTACAAAATTCCTCCGGCGTAATAACAGGAATCTTGCTGTGGACAAAATGTTTGCCATTCCGCGTAATGATATAGTCCGCGCCCCAGACCCCGGCGCCCTCTGCTTGCAGGCAATCCTCGAAGTCTGGAAACCCTGTATCCCTCAGGGCAAAAACCAACTGTTCCTTGCCAATAGACACTACATCCATGAATTGGCATATATCCAGCAAAATCCTTTTTCGTTGTTCTACCGAATAATGCTTTCGCAAAATATAGTATATATCAGCCGCGCTCTGGGCGGAAATCGCTCCTTGGACAATCTGTTTACGGCATAAGTCAATCATCGACAAAGCTTGGCGGAAAAACGGTTCCCGTTTCAGGATAAAGTCCAAAAACACATTGGTGTCAATCAATATACGCATTTCCAAACCGCTCCTCACGAGATTCTTGCAATTCTTTTTCTTCATCCAAATCCGGCACAGACTTGCACAAGCTCAATAAATCCTCAAATGCCACCCTGTTTGCTTCAATCCTTTTTTTCTCTTCCTCCTGCTTTCTGCGATATTCACTCATATACAGAATTGTTGCTCGTATTCCTTCATCCGGCAGGGCATCCATCATGCGGACGGCTTCTTCTCTGAGCGCCATATTCATAGCGTTCCCTCCCTTCATGCATGTGCCTATATTATACCGTACCAGGCCCGCCCTGCCAAATGAAAAAATCCTTCCGCAATGGAAGGATTCTTTCATTTTCCGCCTTCTGTTCGTTCACATTACAGGGCTTGCGTTTCTTTTCCGTACGTCCGGTACATCTCGACCGGCTCCGGATTGTCCCGCAGGCTCCAGATGCCGCAGGGACAGACGCCGGCGCAGATACCGCAGCCGATGCACTTCGCCGGGTCGGAGACGTATTCCCAGCCGCCGTCTTCACATTCGACGCGGGTGATCGCCTTTTCCGGGCAGGAATTGACGCACATACGGCAGTCGCGGCAGGTGCCACAGGAAACGCAGCGCGTGTGCTCCTCGCCGGCGTCCGGCAGGTCGCAGTGGTGGCATTTCTCGAAGTATCCCTTCGACAGCCGCCCGGCGGGAATCCGTTCCTTCGTAAAGACGGGCGTAATCTTTTCGCCGCGCAGATACTGGTCGATGGCGACGGCGGTGCGGCGCGCGTCGCCGATGGCGTCGGTGAGCCGTCCCGGCTTTATGACGTCGCCCGCCGCGAAGACGCCGGGCAGGATCATTTTCTCCGGCGACGGCACGAGCCAGTCGCCGCGGAATTTCTGAATGGCCGGATCGTCGGGCAGGTAGTCCAGGATTGGCGCCTCACCGATGGAGACGATGACCTGGTCCGCCGCGAGGAAGCGCCCGTCATCGGCATAGACACCCTCCGCCGTAATCCGTTTCGTCACGAAGGGCCAGACGATTTTCCCGCCGAGGGTCTCGAGACGGTCGATTTCCTTCTGGAACGCGGCCGGCTTCACCACGTCCACGACGATGACGTTTTCCGCCCCCTGCTCATAGGCGCTGGTGGCCACGTCCATGCCGGAGTTGCCGCCGCCGATGACGAGGACCGTCTTGCCCGTGGCCGGCTTCTCGCCGCGGTTGATGGCTTTCAGGTAATCGAGCCCCATCGTCAGATGCTCCGTTCCCTCCCAGGGGAAGAAGCGCGGCTTGTGGCCGCCCGTCGCCACCAGCACGGCGTCGTTTTCCGCCCGGAGGGCGTCGAATTTTTCGCGGTCCACGCGGCAGGAGGGGACGAACTTCACGCCGACGCCCTCGATGCGCTTCAGCTCCAGCTCCAGGAGCTGGTGCGGCATACGGGCCCGCGGGATGACCTGGGCGAGCTTGCCGCCGATTTCCGCGGCGTCGTCATAGACGGTGACATCATGGCCACGGCGCGCCAGTTGCCAGGCGGCGGAAAGCCCCGCCACGCCGCCGCCGATGACGGCGACTTTCTTGCCCGTGTGTTCTTTCGGCGGATCGACATTCGTATAGGCGGACTTGAAGCCCAGGGCCCCGATCTGGATGGCCTCGTCGATGGTGCCACGGGTGCAGCCCTCCATGCAGGGATTCGGGCAGAGGGTGCCGCAGACGGAGCCGGGGAACGGCGTGTATTCGAGCACGAGGCGCAACGCCTCCTCGACTTTGCCGTCCCGAAGGAGCGCCAGGCGGCGCTGGGTCGGAATGCCCGTCGGGCAGGAGAATTCGCAGGGCGCGGCGTATTTCGCATTGTCCCAGCTTGGCACGCGCAGGCGGTAAAGCCCGCGGTTCACCGTGTTCAGCACCGCGAAGTCGTCCATCGCCACATCGCTGAAAATGCCGCCGCGCACCCAGTCCTGCGCCCGGAACGCGGCGAGATCGGGCAACGCCTTCGGCTGCTTTTCCTCAAAGGTCAGCGGCCGCAGCTTTTTCCACTGGCTCCAGTCCGAAAGCTCCGGCAAAAGCTCCGGCTTTTCGACGGCGGCGAGAAAGCCCGGCAGCCCTGTTTCGAGGAAGGCGATGTCTTCCTTTTCCAGCGCCAGGCAGCGAATGTCGGCGGGATAATCGTCGGAGACCGGGCCACGCACATAGACGACGCCGCCCACCATGCCGACGCAGGGCCGCTTGCCGAGCACCGAGGCGAACCCCTCGCTGTCCCAGCCGCAGACGACCGCCCGGCCGCCGCCCATGAACTCAAAGGAGAAACTGCCGACATTTTTCAGAATCCAAAGCTCCGGCTCCTCGTAAAGCGGATCGTGCTTCATCAGCGAGCCGGTGCGCGTGCCGCCGCGCCCGCCGATGTAAATCCTGCCGCCGGCCGAGCAATGGCCCGCCGTGTCGCCGGCGTCGCCGCGCACGGTGATCAGGCCACCGGCGTTCAGCCAGCCCACGTCGGCGGAGGCCGGGCCGTCCACGACAATCTCCGTGTTGTCGAGGCACATACAGCCGACGCGCTGGCCGGGGTTCGTCACATGGAACCGGAGCGTTTTCCCCTCGGGGTGCCAGAGCGGTCCGCCGATATCGTGCTGGCCCGACGCGGCAATCTCAAACTCCGTCTCCCCCGCCTGCACCGCCGCCTCAATCGCCAGCAAAAGATCCTGCGTGGACATGCGTTCATGGTTGACGAGGGTATCTGTCTTGAACATAGTCGTTTCCTCCCTAGCAGACGTACTGAATGCCCAGCTTGTCCGCAATCGCCTTGTCCGTCGAAACCAGCGCGTCGCTCCGGCCCACCGGCAGCGACGAGTTGCCAATCGGCGCCATCAGCTTTTTCAGCTCGGCGTCAAAGGCCAGCACATAGTCGACGATCTTCTGCGCCCCTTTGTCCACGTCGAGCCGTTTCACGAGGCGCGGGTTCTGCGTGCATATCCCCGTCGGACATTTGCCCGTGTTGCAGGAATTGCAGCGCCCGTGCTCGTTGCCGACGCAGCCGAGAAGCTGGATCAGGATCTTGCCGCAGAAAACGCCGTTGGCGCCGAGGCAGATCATCTTGAAGGCATCGGCGGCGGCGTTGCCCGTCAGCCCGATGCCGCCCCCGCCGAAAAGGGGAATCTGCCCCTGAAGGCCGGTCTTCACCGCCGCCAGATAGCAGTCGCGGATTTTCGACACCACCGGATGACCCGTATGGTCGAGGGAAATCTCGTTGGCCGCGCCGGTACCGCCCTGGATGCCATCGATGAAAAAGCCGCCGCAGATCTTGTACGGGTCGCGCAACAGGTTGTTGTAAACGGAAACAGAGGTCGAGGACGCCGCGCACTTTATGGCAACGGGCACGCGGAAACCGAAGGCCGCGTTCATCGACAGGTGCATCTTCTGCACCGATTCCTCGATGGAGTAAAGGCCCTGATGGTTCGGCGGCGAGGAAAGCGTCGCCTTCGGCACGCCGCGAATCGCCTGCACATGGGGCGCGACCTTTTCCGCCTGCAAAAGCCCGCCGTCCCCCGGCTTCGCACCCTGCCCGATCTTGATGAGCACGGCGGCGGGATCGACCTTCATGCGCGGCAGCGCCTTCACGATGCGGTTCCAGCCGAAATGGCCGGAGGCGATCTGAATCATGAAATACTTGAGATACTCCGACTCCATCAGCTTCACGGGCATACCGCCCTCGCCGGAGCTCATCACGATGGGGATGTGGCAGCGCTCGTTCAGGTACGCCGTCGCCATCGCCACGGCCTCCCAGGCGCGGGTCGAGAGGGCGCCGATGGACATATCGGAGAAAATCAGCGGATAAATCCAGCGCACCGGCGGCGCTTTCTTCGTCATCGTGATGCGGCCGCCCTCCATCGAGAACGGCAGCTCCTTTGCCGCCAGCACGCGGCCCAGCGGCGCCCGCATATCGAAGGTGTGCCGCTGGGCGTCCAGGGCCGGGTCGGTCATCTGCGAGATGCGCCCCACGATGATCTTGTCCAGCGTGCGCTGGGCGTTGAGGTTCGTGCGACCGCCGCGCTTGATGGGGCCGCTGTCGCGGGAAAGCAACGCGCGGCGATTGTCGGGATTCCGCACCGGGCGGATGGCGTTGTTGGGACAGACGCGCTCGCACATGCCGCAGCCCCGGCAGGCGTTCGCAAAGTCCGCCACCTGCTTGATGATCGTTCTGGCAATCTGGCGATGGACGGGCTTCGGCTGGTTCCCCTCGGATACGGTCACGGACTGGCGCTGCACCACCGGCTTGATGGCGCCGAAGGTGCAGCTCGCGAGGCAGCTCCCGCAGAGGGTGCAGCGTTCCGCATGGTACTCGATCGTCCACGGCAAATCATTGACCGCGATGTCCTGCACTTTTACTGCTTCCATCGTTGCACCTCCAGATCGTTGTCAATCACGACGATTTCCCGCTCGTCGGGATAAATGTCCTTTGACGTATCGCGGTCCGGCAATATCTCGTTGATGCCGCAGACCTCCGAGGAAATGGCGATCGTGTTCTCGTCGCCGCCCACCACCACGGGGCGCAGCTTCTTTGAGTCGCAGCAGGTCATCATGCGCCCGTCGGGCAGGCCGGCGATAATGGTGTTCGGCCCGTTGATTTCGAGATGGGCCAGGGACTGGCGGATGGACAGCAGCACGTCCCGGTCCTCGCGTTTCTCGATTTCCGCGAACGGCAGCGGCGTGATGACGTGCTTGTAATACGGGATCGGCCATTTCAGCTCATGTAGCACATAGTGGAGCGTGTAGAGGAATGTCTGGGAGTCCGACTCGAAGCCGATATACCCGCGGAACAATGACCGCTGGAACTCCTTGTTCTTCGTGTAGAACGTATTCTCACCATTGGCGCAGAGCGTATAGCCCTGCAGGAAAAACGGGTGCGCCGCGTAGCGGATGATCTCGTAATTCGTGTTCTGGCGGCTCTGCACGATAATGTTCTTCGCCACCAGGCAACCGTTGTCGTCCCAGAGGTGGAAATACGTCGCGATGTCGCTGGGATCGCCCACTTCTTTCAGCGTCAGCAGGTCGGGCCAGAACGAATAGACATAGCCCTGCCCCGTTTCCGTCAGCATCTTCCGCAACGCCAGCCGCGTGTCGACCAGCAGCGCCTCCCGCTCGTCCGGATCGGTGACGTTCTCCGGGTAATCGTAGGTTCGGAAAATGTAATAGGGCATTGTCTGGATGTTCAGCCCCTTGCGCTTGTCCGGCACCGGCAGCCACTCGGACATCTTCACGAAGCGGTGCGCGTCCATGTACTCCTCCACGAGGTGCCCGCCCTGCTGGGTACAGGCCATGGAAAGAAGCGGCTTGTCCTTGTAAAGCCCGAACACGCCGTAAAGGTCCTGCATCACCATCGCGAAGCCGGAATTGTCATGCCCCTCCTGCTGCGGCAGCATGAGACGAAGCGCTGTTGACGGCTGCACCGGGTTCTTGCTCTTGACGGCCCCGATTCTGCACATAAAAATACCTCCCCAAAAACAAACAAAGCCCCGCCACGCCGGAACGAAAAACGAACCGGCGCGGCGAGGCTCCATTGCCTTCTACGGCACTCAGAGCTGACCTCAACGCTGAGAGCCGCGCGTGCTGCGCACTTTTATTCACTTGCAAAGGGAGTATATCACGAAATGATACCGTTGTCTACGCCATTTGCCATGTATTCCAGTATACATTCGCCGTGACGCGCCCCGGATTTCTCATAACCGGCGTCAAAAAGCCGGGCCGCCCTTCCCTGAAAAAGAATGACGCTGCGGCTTTTTGTCATCGTTCCTCCCCGTCTTCCGGTCCCGCCAATTCGTCGAGCCGCGTCTCGTCGAGGATGGTGACGACGCCGCGGCCGGGCTTCACGATGCCCTCCCGATGGAACTGCTTGAGCAGGCGGCTCACGACCTCGCGGGCGCTGCCCATGTAGCGGGCGATCTGCTCGTGGGTGAGGCGCAGCGTCCGGCTTTCCTGCCGCCGGCTCTCCCGCCGCAGGAACAGGGCGAGGCGCCGGTCGGCGCTCAAAAACAGCACCTGCTGCATCTGCCGGAGCATTTCCGACAGCCGCCCGGCCGCCAGCTCATAGCCGAAGCAGCGGACATGGACGTTGCCCGCCGCCAGCCGCCGGAAGGCCCCGGCGTCGGTCAGCAGCGCCTCGGTGTCGGTCTCGGCGTCGAGGATGATATGGAACGTCACGGCCACCAAAGCGCAGGTGGCCGCCATGACGCCCACATCGCCGGGGAACAGGCGGTAAAGCGTGACCTCGCGTCCATCCTCGGACAGCGTATAGGCGCGGAGCTGCCCGCTTTTCACGAAGAGGACGCCCACGCAGTCCCCGCCCTGCCGCTGCACCAGTTCGCCGGCCCGGTAGCGGACCGGGCGGGTGCACGCCGCCAGCAGGGACTTCTCGGCCGGGGAGAGCTCCGGCCAGAAGGGGAAATGGCGGATATAGAGATCGGTGGCGCCGGCGGTCATGGCTCAGCCCTCCCGGTCCCGCAGATAACGCACCGCGGCCAGGCCCGCCACCGCCCCTTCGTGGACGGCTTTCGCCACCTGCAGGAGTCCGCCGCAGCAATCGCCGGCGGCGAAGAGACCGGGCAAGCTGGTCTGCTGGTCCGCGTCCACCCGCAGCCGCCCGTCCTCCAGCACCGCCCCCATAGTCCGGGCAAAGGCGTCGCTGCCCGCCGTCCCCAGCGCCACGAAGACGCCGCTGACGGGAAGCGTTGTGCCGTCGGCGAAGCG
>JAFSWT010000082.1 GCA_017444395.1 Schwartzia sp. (in: firmicutes)
AGAACAACAGTTTCCAATCGACTGCAAAAAAGCCTATGAATTGGCACAACATCTTATGGAGTATGCCGGTCATTAGTAAATTCAGGGGGTGCAAAATCCTCGCCAAGGGGGTGCAAATGCACCCCCTTCTCTTTTTGTCGAAGCCTTATCCAGTGGGGCTTCACGGGTGTACTTGTATAACGATAGCCAGGGGGGTGCAAGGGGGTTCATCGTTAATAGGGTTTAGGGGGTGCATCGTTATTTTGTATCAAAATTTGCGGTAAAGGGGATATATTGATAACTGTTACTTGACAGATGGTTCACATTCATCGCTGTTTCCGTAAACACAATTCCTCCGCAAGAAAACGGATGCCTGTCTTCTAAGAGACCTATAATCGTCATAGAAGGCTCTTTTTTCCTATATCGTCAAATATATCGTGGTAATGAGGATTGACAAGTTCCCGTCTCACAGCATCCCCAGCACCAGTCCTAAAACCCCCGAGCCTGCAAGCACCCGGATGACGCTGACTTTGCGGCGGACGGCAATGACGGCGGCCACGAGGAGGAGGACGCCGCGGGGGTCGATTTGATTCAAGGGGCCGGGGCTCGTGGCGTTCCAGAGGGCCAGGACGATGAAGCTCAGGCCGGCGGCGACGATCAGGGCCACCACGGCCGGGCGCAGGCCGTTCAGGACGCCGCGGATGGGGCCGATGTCGCCGTATTTGAAGAAGAGCTTTGCCAGCAGGATGCCGAGAATCAGCGACGGGGTGCAGAAGCCCAGCGTGGCGCTGACGGCGCCACCGAAGCCGGCGACTTTCATGCCGGCGAAGGTGGCGGCGTTGATGCCGATGGGGCCCGGCGTCATCTGGGAGATGGTGAAGATGTCGATGAATTCGGCCAGCGTCAGCCAGTGGTAGCCGTCCACCACCACCGCCTGGATCAGCGGCATGGAGGCGTAGCCGCCGCCCACGCAGAACAGTCCTACCTGGGCGAATTCCCAGTAAAGTGTCAGATAGATTGCCATAACGCCCGCCTCCTTAATCGTATTCCCGGCCGCGCATCAGGGCGAGGCCCAGCAGGCCGTCGATGAGAATCAGCAGCATGATATTGACGTGGAAGAAGAAACTCGCGACGAAGGTGGCGACGATGATGGCCAGCGGCAGCAGAAGCTTTTTCTGCACCTGCTTTTTCAGCATGTCGATGCCGACGTTCACGATGAGGGCCGTCGCGCCGCACTGCATTCCCTTGAGTATCATGGCGATATAAGGGTTCGAGGCGAAGGCGTCGTAGGCCATCGCGATCAGCGACAAGGTGATGAGCGGTGGCAGGATCGTTGCCGCCAGCGCTGTCAGCGCCCCGGGCAGCCCGGCGATGCGGTAGCCCATGAGAACGCAGGCGTTGACCGCCATGATGCCGGGCATGGACTGGGCGATGGCGACCAGGTCCAGCGTTTCCTTGTCGTCAATCCAGCCATACTCGTCCACGTATTTCATCTTCAACAGCGGGATGATGACGTAGCCGCCGCCCACGGTGACGGCGCTGATGAAGAAGGTCGAGTAGAAAAGGGCACGGTAGAACCGCGCGCCGTGGGTTGGTATCGCTGCCATGAAAGCGTCTCCTCCCAATCATATTCGGGAAATCTCTAAAAAAACCGGTTCAGCACGTCGGTAAAGGGCAAATGCTGTAAAATCATCTTTTGCCAAACTGCCATTAAAGAAAAACGGTAGTGTTCAGAGATTCCCTTCGGTAATAAGAAGCCCCCGGCAAAACCGGGGGCTTTCGTTGTTTTGGATAGATTGCGTCTTTACGCCTGGCCGGCCAGCCGCTTGTAGTTCGCGAGCCGTGCCTTGGCGTCCTTCTCCGTCTTGGCGTAGAGCGCCTCGGCCGTCTCCGGGAAGGCCCGTTTCAGCGACGAGAAGCGAACCTCGCCCTGCAGGAATTCCTGGAAGTCCGCCGTCGGCTCCTTCGAGTCGAGGGTGAAGGGGTTCTTGCCCGCCTCGGCGAGCTGCGGATTGAAGCGGTAGGTCGCCCAGTAGCCCGCCTCGACGGCGCGCTTTTCCTCGGTCTGGCTCTTGCCCATGCCGATGCGCAGGCCGTGGTTGATGCAGGGCGCGTAGGCGATGATGAGAGACGGGCCGGGATAGGCCTCGGCCTCGGTGATGGCCTTCAGCGCCTGGTTCTTGTCGGAACCCATGCAGATCTGGGCCACATAGACGTAGCCGTAGCTCATGGCCATCATGCCCAGGTCCTTCTTCTTCGTCTTTTTGCCGGTGGCCGCGAACTGCGCGATGGCCGCCGTCGGCGTGGACTTGGAGGACTGGCCGCCGGTGTTGGAATAGACCTCGGTGTCGAGGACCAGCACATTGACGTCCTCATTCGACGCCAGCACATGGTCGAGGCCGCCGTAGCCGATGTCGTAGCTCCAGCCGTCGCCGCCGATGATCCACTGGGAACGCTTGACGAAGAAGTCCTTCTTGGCGTAAATCTTGTTAAGAAGCTCGTCGCTGCCCTTTTCCTTCTCCAGGAAAGCCGTGAGCTTGTCGGCCCGCTCGCGGGTGCCCTCACCGTTCATCAGGTTGTCCACCCAATCCTGCAAGGCCGCCTTGAGGTCCGCCGAGCCCTTGCCGGCTTCGATCGCCGCTTTGGCGTCGTCGGCCAGCGCCTCGCGCACCGCCTTCGTGCCCAGGAACATACCGAGACCGAATTCGGCGTTGTCCTCGAAGAGGGAATTCGCCCAGGCCGGGCCGTGGCCGAGATGGTTCTTCGTGTACGGCATGGCCGGCGCCGACGCGCCCCAGATGGAGGAGCAGCCGGTGGCGTTGGCGATCATCATGCGGTCGCCAAAAAGCTGGGTGACGAGTTTCACATAGGGCGTCTCGCCGCAGCCGGCGCAGGCGCCGGAGAATTCCAGCAGCGGCTTCTCGAACTGGCTGCCCTTGACCGTCTTCTTGCTCATCGGGTTCGCCTTCGGGGCGACGGTGTTCACGCCGTAGTCAAAGACAGGCTGCTTGTGGATCTGTTCGCCCAGCGGCTTCATGACCAGGGCCTTGCCCTTCGGCGCCGGGCAGACCTCGGCGCAGTTGCCGCAGCCCAGGCAGTCCTTCTGGGAGACCGCCATGGTGAAGTTCAGTCCCTTGGCGCCCATGGCCGGCAGGAACGGCATTCCCTCCGGCGCTTTGGCCTTTTCGCCGTCGTCGGTGAGAACCGGGCGGATGGCCGCGTGCGGGCAGACACAGGAACACTGGTTGCACTGGATGCAAAGCTCCGGCTGCCACTCCGGTACCAGGATGGCGACGCCGCGCTTCTCATAGGCCGCGCTGCCGCTGGGGAAGGTGCCGTCCTCCATGCCCTTGTTGAAGGTGGAGACCGGCAGCTTGTCGCCCTCCTGCCGGTTCATGACATCCTGCACCTTCGTCACGAACTCCGGCGCGTCCTTGGCGGCCGCTGGGGCGTCCTTGGCGTCCTTCCAGTCCGCCGGGACCTTGACCACGATCAGCGCCGCCGGGTCGATGCCCGTGTCGATGGCGCCGTTGTTCATGTCGATGACCTTCTGGCCCTTGTTGCCATAGGACTCGACCACCGAATTCTTGAGGTATTCCACCGCTTTGTCCAGCGGGATGATATTGGCCAGCTTGAAGAACGCCGACTGCATGATCATGTTGAACCGCCCGCCGAGGCCCAACTCCTGGGCAATCCGGACGGCATTGATGATGTAGAACTTGATGTCGTTCTGCGCGATGTAGCGGCGCATGGCGGCGGGCAGTTCCGTAGAAAGCTCGGCCTCGGTCCAGGTGGTGTTCAGCAGGAAGGTGCCGCCCTTCTTCAGCCCCGCCAGCAGGTCGTAGGCGTGGACATAGGACTCCTTCGAGCAGGAGATGAAATCCGCCTTGTTGATGAGATACGGCGAATTGATGGGCGACTTGCCGAAGCGCAGATGGGAGATGGTGATGCCGCCGGACTTCTTGGAGTCGTAGGCGAAATACGCCTGGGCGTACATATCGGTATTGTCGCCGATGATCTTGATGGCGCTCTTGTTGGCGCCCACCGTGCCGTCGGAGCCAAAGCCCCAGAACTTACATGCCGTGGTGCCCGCCGGCGTGAGATCGACGTCGCTCTTGACCGGCGCCAGCGAGCGCTTCGTCACGTCGTCGTCGATACCGATGGTGAAGCCGTTGACCGGCGCGTCCTTCTTCAATTCCTCGAAAACGGCGAAAACCTGGTCCGGCGTCACATCCTTGCCGCCGAGGCCGTAGCGGCCGCCGACGATGACCGGCTTCTCCGCCTGCTCGTAGAACGCGCCGCGGACATCGAGGTACAGCGGCTCGCCGAGAGCGCCCGGCTCCTTCGTGCGGTCGAGCACGGCGATCTTCTTCGCCGTCTTCGGCAACTGTTGGAAGAAATATTTCAGCGAGAAAGGCCGGTAGAGATGGACGCTCAGCACGCCTACCTTCTCGCCCTGCTTGTTCAGATAGTCCGCGACCTCGGCCGCCGCCTCGCAGACGGAACCCATGGCCACGATGACGCGGTCGGCGTCGGCGGCGCCGTGGTAATCGAAAACGTGATGCTCGCGGCCCGTGACCTTGGCGATGGCCGCCATCGTCTCCTCCACCAGGTCCGGAATCGCCTCGTAGTAGCTGTTCACGGCCTCGCGGGTCTGGAAATAGATATCCGGGTTCTGGGCCGTGCCGCGGATCACCGGATGATCCGGGTTCAGCGCCCGGTGACGGAACGCCTCCACCGCATCCCAGTCCAGCAGCTTGCCGAGCTCGGCGTAGTCGATGACCTCGATTTTCTGGATCTCATGGGAGGTGCGGAAACCGTCGAAGAAGTTCAGGAACGGCACCCGGCCCTTGATGGCCACGAGATGGGCCACCGCCGCCAGATCCATGACCTGCTGCACGCTGTTCTCCGCCAGCATCGCCACGCCCGTCTGACGAGCCGCCATGACATCCTGATGGTCACCGAAGATGTTCAGGGAGGAAGCCGCCAGCGCCCGGGCGCTGACATGGAAGACGCCGGGCCGCAGCTCGCCGGCAATCTTGTACATATTCGGGATCATCAGCATCATGCCCTGGGAGGCCGTGTAGGTCGTCGTCAGGGCGCCGGCCTGGAGCGAACCGTGCACGGCGCCGGCCGCGCCTGCCTCGGACTCCATCTCCACCAGGCGCACCTTCTGGCCGAAGAGATTCTTCTGCCCGTGGGCGGCCATCTCATCGACATGCTCCGCCATCGGCGACGACGGCGTGATCGGATAGATGGCGGCGACGTCGGTGAACGCGTAGGACACATACGCGGCGGCGCTGTTGCCGTCCATAGTCTTCATTTTCTTGCTCATGATTGGATTTTCTCCCCCTTTTCGATGTTGGAAAACGGCGGTAAACCTAAGAAAAACCGATTTTTACCATTATACACCAGACGGGACTATTTGTAAAATCCCCGCCGGGCCTTTCCCGGCATGAAAAAGCTTGAAAAAATAAGGAAAGAAGCGAGAGCTTCTCTCCTTTTCGGCGCTTAAATTCATTTATCCCGGCCGCAATGCTTCGGCAGGCCGTCATGGACAGGTGGATTTCCGGCAGACGCGGCCGTCAGCCGGCGATGTCCGCCATCGGGGCGATGGTGACGCCGGCGGCTTTGAGGGCGGCGCTGATTTTCTCGGCGAAGAGCACGGCTTTCGGCGAGTCGCCGTGGAGGCAGATGCTGTCCGCTTCGACGGGAATTTCCCGGCCGGTGACGGCTTTGACTTTGTGCTGTGTCACCATGGAGACGACGCGGGCGATGGCTTCGTCTTCGTCGGTGATCATTGCCCCCGGCTTCGTGCGGGCCACCAGAGAGCCGTCTTCCTCGTAGGCGCGGTCGGCGAAGACTTCCCGGGCCGCCCTGAGGCCGATTGCCCTTGCTGCCTCGATGAGCTTCGAGCCGGAAAGGCCCAGCAGGATCAGCGACGGATCGACGGCGCGGACGCCCTCGCAGATGGCGCGGGCCATGACTTCGTCTTTGCCGGCCATGTTGTACATGGCGCCGTGGGGCTTGACGTGCTGTAATTTCAGCCCCGCCGCCTCGCAGAAGGCTTTCAGAGCGCCGACCTGATAGATGATCATGGTCCGCAGCTCGTCGGGACTGACCTGCATTTGCCGTCGGCCAAAGCCGACGAGGTCGGGAAAGCCAGGGTGGGCGCCGACGCGGACGCCGGCTTTTTGGCAGAGGACGACGGTCTTTTCCATGACCAGCGGATCGGAGGCATGGAAGCCGCAGGCGACGTTGGCCGAGGAAATGTGCGGCACGACGTCTTTGTCCAGGCCGCAGGTGTAGTTGCCGAAGCTCTCGCCCATATCGCAGTTCAGGTCGATTTTTGCCATAGTGGTTTCGCTTCCTTAGTATCAGTATTTGAGGTTGACGTTTTTCACGTCGGTGATCAGCATGTGCCCGGGGGCGTGGGTGATGACGAGGGCCGGTTTCGACGCCATGACGGCGTTCTGCGGCGTGACGCCGCAGGGCCAGAACACGGGCACTTCCCCGTCGCGGATGGTCACGGCGTCGCCATAATCGGGCCGGGACAAATCGCGGATGCCGATGGCGGCGGGGTCGCCGATGTGGATGGGGGCGCCGTGGACGCGGGGCATCTGGCCGGTAATCAGCACCGCTTTCGGCACCAGCGCGTGGGGCAGGGGCCGCATGGAGACGACCATGTTGCCGTGGAAGATGCCGGCCGGGGCGCAGGGGATATTGGTATCGTACATCGGGACGTTCTTGCCTTCCTCGATCTGGCGCACCGGCACATCCGCCGCCAGCAGGTCGCCCTCGAAGGAAAAGCTGCAACCGATCAGGAAGCTCACGAAGTCGTCCCGCCAGAGGGCCGAGACGTCGTTGTATTCGCCGGTCAGGACGCCGTGCTCGTACACGCGGTACTTCGGCAGGTCGGTGGCGATGTCGGCGCCGGGGGCGATGTCCCGCAGCTGCCGGGCGCC
>JAFSWT010000083.1 GCA_017444395.1 Schwartzia sp. (in: firmicutes)
GCCCAGCTTCTGTCGAAGGAGCCGGTGGACATCACGGTGGTGGACCGGAACAATTTCCACCTCTTTCAGCCGCTTCTCTACCAGCTTTCCACCTCGGAGCTGGACGAGAACGAGATCACTTACCCCATCCGGGCATTTTTCCGCAACACGCCCAACGTGAATTTCTTCATGGCCCACGCTGAGGGCTTCCGTCCCGCGGAAAAGGTCCTGGTGACCGACCACGGCGACATCAGCTACGATTATCTGGTGCTGGCCGCCGGCGCCACTACCAATTTCTTCGGCATGAAGAGCGTCGAGGAAAACTCCTACGGTATGAAGACGCTGCAGGAGTCCATCGCCATCCGCAACCATGTCCTGCGCTCCTTTGAGCGGGCCAGCCGTTCGAACGACCCGGCCGAGCGCCGCCGCCTGATGACCTTTGTCTGCGTCGGCGGCGGCCCCACCGGCGTTGAGTGCGCCGGGGCCCTCTCCGAGCTTCTCTACAATGTCATCGCCCATGAGTACCACGGCATTGATCTCAAGGAAGCCAAGGTCGTGCTGGTGGAGGCCACTGACAAGGTCCTGGCCATGATGCCGGAATCGCTCCAGCAGGAGACGGTGCGTGTCCTGCGCGATATTCGCCATGTGGACGTGCGCCTCGGGGCCCAGGTCATGGACTACGACGGCAAGGAGCTGAAATTCAAGGACGGCGAAGTTCTCCCCACCGCCACCGTTATTTGGGCGGCGGGCGTCAAGGCCGTCTCGCTGATGAAGGAACTGGGCACCGAGACGGACCGCGCCGGCCGCGTCGTCGTCACCCCCACCCTCCAGATCAGGGAGTACCCGGACATCTTCGCCATCGGTGACTGCGCCAACTTCATGCAGGACGGCCGGCCCCTGGCAACGGTGGCCCCTGTCGCCACCCAACAGGCCGTGGTCTGCGTCGAGAACATCAAGACGCTCATAGGCGGCGGCTCGAACCTCAAGAATTTCGTTTACAAGGACGTCGGCGCCATGGCCACCATCTGCCGCGGCCACGCCGTGGTCGCCATGGGCAGCATGAAGATGCGGGGCTTCTTCGCCTGGTGCGCCTGGATGCTGGTCCATCTCATGCGGCTGGCGGGCACCTATACGAACCTCACTGTTGTCTATAAATGGTTCTGGAACTTCCTGTTCGGCCTCCGTCTCGGCCGCGTCATCAGCGACACCGAGATGAAGGATTGATACCGGTAAAAAACCTCCGGTCAAGGCATCTTCGCCCCGGCCGGAGGTTTTTCTTTGGGCTTTCCTCTGAATAATGCGAATGAAGTTTGGCTAATCCGGTTGTGCGTTGAAATCGAATTCTTACCGAATCAATGATGGAAAAGCCGGATATGGGTCATGGCGCAAACGATGCCGTACTTGTCGCAAGTCTCGATGACGTTGTCGTCCCGGATGGAGCCGCCGGCCTGGGCGATGTAGCGAACACCGCTCTTGTGCGCCCGCTCCACGTTGTCACCGAAGGGGAAGAACGCATCCGATCCCAGCGCGAGGTCCCGCGCCGTCGCCAGCCAATCCCGTTTCTGCTCTGCCGTGAAAACCGGCGGCTTTTCCGTAAAGACGCGCTGCCAGGCACCATCCCGCAGGATGTCCTCGTATTCGTCGCCAATGTAGACATCGATGGCATTGTCCCGGTCAGGGCGGCGGACATCTTCCCGGAAGGGCAGTGAGAGCACCTCCGGACTCTGTCGCAAATACCAGTTGTCGGCCTTGTTACCGGCCAACCGGGTGCAATGAACCCTCGATTGCTGGCCGGCGCCGATGCCGACGGCCTGGCCGTCTTTCGCATAGCAAACGGAATTCGACTGGGTGTATTTGAGGGTGATGAGGGCAATCAGGAGGTCTCGCCGGGCGCTTTCGGGAATGTCCTTGTTCTTCGTCGGGATGTCTTTCAGGCAGTCGGCGGTAATCTGGATATCGTTCCGCCGCTGCTCGAACCAGACGCCGAAGACCTGCTTTCTCTCCACCGGCTCAGGCTCGTAGGCCGGGTCCATCTGCAGGACGAGATACGTTCCCTTGCGCTTCGTTTTCAGAATCTCCAGCGCTTCGTCGGAATACGAGGGCGCGATGATGCCGTCGGATACCTCCCGCTGCAGGAAGGAAGCGGTCTGCGCGTCGCATTCGTCCGACAGGGCCACGAAGTCGCCATAGGAAGACATGCGGTCAGCGCCCCGGGCCCGGATATAGGCGGTGGCAATCGGCGAAAGGCTGATGCCCTCAACGAAATAGACCTTTTCCAGAACCCCGGACAACGGCACCGCCACCGCCGCCCCGGCGGGGCTTACATGCTTGAAAGAAGCCGCCGCCGGCAGGCCGGTGGCCGCTTTCAGTTCCCGGACGAGCTGCCAGGCATTCATCGCATCCAAAAGATTGATATAACCGGGCTTGCCGTTCAGCACCGCGAAGGGAAGGTCACTCTCCTCCATGAAAACCCGGGCCGGCGTCTGATTGGGATTGCAACCGTATTTCAAAGTCATCTCTTTCATCATAAGGACCCCTTCCGTAATAGCCGTCCGGTTCCCGGCGGCATGAATATAGACTTTGACTGAATTCAGACTACCAAACAGCGGAGAGTTTGTCAAGGAAAGCAGGATTTTTCCCGCCGATAGCGAATACTATCATTATTGTGATGTTCTTCCGACAACGAGAAAAGCGAGGGGACGATCAGTATGCTGAAAACGATTGCGGTAATGACCAGCGGCGGCGACAGCCCCGGCATGAACGCGGCAACCCGGGCTGTGGTGCGGACGGCCATCCGCGAAGGAGCCCGGATTTTTGGAATCTGCAACGGCTACAAGGGGCTTCTGGCCGACGATCTCTTTGAGATGAACACCCGCAGCGTCAGCGACATCATCCAGCGAGGCGGTACCGTGCTGGGCACGGCCCGTTCAAAGGAGTTCGAGACGCCGGAAGGCCGGACGATGGCCTACGAGAATCTCAAAAAGCGCGATATCCAGGGGCTTGTCGTCATCGGCGGCGACGGCAGCCTGCGGGGTGCCCAGGCGCTCACCGAGGAACACCCGATTGCCGTGGTTGGTCTGCCCGGCACCATCGACAACGATATTTACGGCATGGACTATACCATCGGCTCCGATACCGCCTCAAACACCATCATCGACGCCATCAACAAGCTCCGGGACACGGCTTCGGCCCACCAGCGCATCGCCATCCTGGAAGTCATGGGCCGGCGCTGCGGCTGGCTGGCGCTGATTGCCGGCATTTCCGGTGGCGCTGAGTATATCCTGGTCCCGGAGGAAAAATTTGACCTGGACAAGATTTGCGATGAAATCTCCGAGATGTATAAGGAGAGCCGCAAGCGCTACGTCCTGATTGTCATCGCCGAAGGCGCCGGCAGCGGCATTGAGATCGGCAAGATCATTGAGGAACGAACCGGGATTGACACCCGGGCCTCGGTGCTGGGCCATATCCAGCGCGGCGGCTCCCCCACCATGGTAGACCGGCTGAACGCCAGCCTTCTGGGACAGCAGGCGACACGGGCGCTGATTTCCGGCGTCTCCAATGTGGTTTTCAGCCTGAAGCGCGGCGCCCCGGTCAGCGTGAACCTGCACGATGCCGTAACGAAAAAGAAACGTCTCGATCCCGAGTACCTGCGCATGGCCGAGGCTTTGGCGTAATGGAACGCGAAACAAAAACCGGAGCGCGGCGCGCGCTTTGCCCATCAAAAAAAGGCGGCTGTCTTTTCAGGCAGCCGCCTTTTTTGACGAGCCACATTGACCGCACCCGTTATTCTGATGATGTTTCCTGCCCGGATACGGCCGTTTTTTTGGCGGCCGGCCCGGTCGCCGGATTCTCCGGCGAAATGGCGGCGGCGTTTTCCCGGGCGGCGCGGACCGCTTCAGGGAAGTTCGCCGTCAGATACGCGCCGATGGTCTCACCCATGGACTTCTTTGCCAGATAATCGGGATGCAGGCCGTCGGAGGTCATTTCCTGCCGGAGTCTGCCTGTCTCGTCGGTCAGCGATGCCGTGATGTCGATGGCATGGGGCTGGCTCCGTATCCATTCATTCAGGCGTCGTTGCTCCGCCTGCCAGTTCTCCGCCACCGGCTCAATTTCCTCCAGCCGGGCCATCAGCGCCGGATGGATGGGCGTCGCCGTGACAAAAACGGGCGTGATGCCGTTCTGCTGGCATTTTTCGGCGATTCTGTTCAGATAATAGATGCTGTCGTCAGCCGGGAGGCCGACACGATAATCGTTGACGCCCCCCATGATGACCAGGACCTGCGGCGCGAACGGCAGGACATCGGTCTCAAAGCGCTCGCACATCGCTTCGGGAGAGTCGCCGCTGACGCCGATGTTCTTCACCGGAACGGAGCAGTAAGTCTCCCAGTTGTAAATTTGACGACAGGGCGGCGTCGAACAGGCACCGCCGCCGTGGGTGATGCTGTCGCCCAGCGCGGCAATGGGCGTGGGCGCTGTCACCGTCATGGCCCTGGGTACCGACCAATCGCTGTAGCGCCGGCCGTTGCCGTCCAGTGCCCGTACCCGCCACCAATATGCGCCGGCCTGGGTAAAGGGCACCGTCTCGTAAAGAATTGTCTCGTAGGAATAATAATGTCGTGCCCGTTCCTCCCGTCCGTCGTCCTGTCGCCGCCAGACCTCCACCTCGTAGCTGCTCGCCCGGGGGACCGCCAGCCAGGCATAGACCGGGTACACCGGCAGATACGCCATGCGATCGTATTCGTCGATTGGCAACGGGGCCATCAGTTGCGTTTCCGCGTCCCGGAGCGGAGACGGTTTTTGCCACTCTCCCACGGGATTGCCGTCGCGGTCGAAGCCCGCTACCGTCCAGAATGCGGTGGCCGCTTTTTCGCCCAGCCATTCCGTCGGGAACTCCAGCCCCGGCGCGTAAACGGCCCGGTAGGTTTTCAGGGCTTTCTGGGGAGAATCGGTCTCCTTCTCCAGGATGGCCACCCGGTAGGCCACGGCCCCCGGCATGTCTTCCCAGGTGACGCGCGCCTTTGCCAGCGACGCGGACCGGGGCGGCAAATCACCCGCCGCCCACGCCTGACCGGAAAAAAACGGCAGGAGAATTGTCGCCAGCAGGACGATCCCCGCCACCAGAAAATGACGTCCCGCCATCGCGGCCCTCAATGATTCGCCTGGCGGTAAATCGCCAGCGCCGTTTCCCGATCGATGGGATGGAAGAATGCCACCGTCTTTTGGCCGAAGTCAGTGCACATATCGGCGAGATAAGCGAGGGTTTCCTCGTCCTGCACACCAATGCCCAGCTCGGTAAAGCAAAGCGGCAGTCCCAGGCTCTGCCAGAACTCCTCGGTCTCCCGGATGCCGGCGCGGGCCCGTTCCAACGTAGTCCCCACCGTTAGCCCCCAGACGTTCTCCGCGTACTGGGCGAAGCGTTCCGGAGCGTCCGGCAACACGTAGCGTGCCCAACTGCCCCACATCGTGGTCAGCGACGCGCCATGCGTCACCCCGAACTTGCCGCTGAGTTCATGACCCAGTTTGTGGACGCCGAAATCCATCGTCCGGCCCAGGCTGGTGAAGCCGTTATGGGACACACTGCCGCACCACATGAGCTCACTCATCGCCTCATAGTCGCGGTGGTTCACCATGGCTTTCTTCGCGTAAATGACAACGTTCTTCAGCAGCGCTTCCGCCACCCGGTCAGTGAAGTGGTTACCCGCCTCATGGGTGAAATAGCGATCCAGCGTGTGCATCATGATGTCGGCGATGCCGCAGGCCAGCTCCCGCCGCGGCAGAGTATAGGTGAGTTCCGGGTTCATGATGGCGAAAGCCGGCCGGTTGAAATCGGTATTGATGCCGCATTTCTTGCCCGTCTCGGCGTTGGTCAGCACAGCGGAATTGCTGGTTTCACTGCCGGCGGCGGCAATCGTCAGTACCACGCCCACAGGAATCGAGCGCTCCACCGTCCGGCGTCCGGACCAGAATTCCCATATGTCGGTATCGAGATTTGCCGCCCCGTGGGCAATGGCTTTGGCGGTGTCAATGACGCTGCCGCCGCCCACCGCGAGAATCAGGTCGGCACCGAATTTCGCCGCCGCCCGGACGCCGTTGCGGGCATGGGATAGTAGCGGATTCGGTTGGGCGCCGCCAAATTCTTCAAACAAAATTCCCGCTGCCTGCAGGTTTTCCTCTACCCGCTCCAGCAGGCCACTCTTCTTGACGCTGCCGCCGCCATAGACCACCAGAACCCGGCGGCCGCCATGCTTTTTCACGACCTCGCCGGTCTTTGCCTCGGCGCCCTTGCCGAAAATGATTTCCGTCGGTGTGTAGAAAGTGAAACTATTCATGCCATACCCTCCCGTCAATAGAGTTTCCGAATCTCAATCCCCGTGTAATAGTGGTGCAGAATTGTCTTGTAGTCCTTCTTCGCCGCCATCGCGTAAGCACCCCACTGGGAAAGGCCCAGCCCGTGGCCGGCGCCGTGCCCGTCAAAAACCAACTCCTCGCCGGCTTTGCCGCTGAAGGAAAGGCTGCCTTTGGGGTTGGCTGCCACCTTGCCGTTGGTACCGTGCCGCAGTTCAAACAAGGTACTGGGAAGCCCGAAGGTCCAGCGGAGTTTCGTGCCGGCGACCTCGGCCGTCCCGCGGGCCCCGGTAAAGCGAACGGTGCGAACACGACCGGACGGGAAGCGGTCCACCCCCGGCTTCCCCCGGTCATCCAGGGGTGAGAGCACCGCACTCTTGAGGGCGCCAATATCAAAACCGGCGGCTTTCAGCTTCGCCTGTACCTCGGCAACGGGAAAACGCTGTTGCCAGTTGTGCCGCGGCGAGGCGCTGTCATCATCCCGCACCGGCTTCAGATACGGGACGGGATTGCCACCTGTCTCCTCGCTGCCCGCGGTGCAGCCGCCGGAGGAAGCGTGAAAGGCGGCGTAAATCGGTTTCCCGCCGTACATCATGACCTCGCCCCGCGTCGATGAGACCGCGGCCAGCCCGGTCGGGCTCTCGGATTCAATGCCACCGTAAACCTGGCAATGGGTACCGGTGCAGACGTCAAACCCTTCATCGTTATGCTTGCCCCGGGAATAGAGGGCAAAGGTCCGGGCGGCAACAGCCTGGGCCCGGAGCGCCTCCCGCGGCCAGCCCGGCGCCATTTCCTCATCGATGACGCCGCCGATATAGTCGTCGAGCTTCACCTCGTTGACCACGGTGAGGCCATCTGCCGTGAGTTCCAACCGCAGCGCGCCGCGGTAAGGGTGACCGGCAAAATGCAGGCAGGTGGAGGATCGCTCGTCCGCCGCTTGAATCCGCAGACGCCGGGCACTTATCCCTTTGCCGTTCAAAACCATCTGCCGGTTTTTTAAAGTGACCGTCAGCGTCTGATTGCTCGGACACTGCAGAAGTCCCTGACCGGTGGCTTCGTCACGGACCACATAGGCACCATTGGCGGAAATCGCTGCTGAAACCTGCTCTGTGGCAAGACCCACCTGAATGACCGGTTCAGCTTTTTTCGCCGTTGTGTCAGGCTTGGCCGCACCGACTGCCGGAGTCCCCTTCTTTGCTGGTTCCTGCTCTCGCGGAGCGGCCAGCACCGGTGCCGCCGTCAAAATTCCTGCCAGCAGGACAGCCACACCGGCCCGGATCGTTTTTCTCACGCGCTTTCCGCCTCCTTCGCAGCCAGACGCGCTGCCTTTGCCGCTTTGGCCGCCTTTTTTCGTGCCTTACGTATCGCCTTGCTGTAGCGCTCTTCCTCGGAAAAGATGCAACCGCAGTAGGGCTGGCGATAGAGGCCCATAGCCAGGCTCAGGTCGATGCCCTCCTGCCAGCCGGGACGGAAATCCTCATAATAGAACGAGATGCCCGCTTCGGCCGCAAAACGCTCCGCTACCGCCTTCATGACCTCATGCTGCTGGTAGATGCTGTAAAAAAGCGTCGAGGTGAACGCATCAAAGCCGTTTTCCGCCGCGTACCGTGCCGCCTCGCCCAAACGCCATTCATAGCAGGCACGGCAACGGCCGCCGGCGGTTTCCTCCGCAGCCAGCGCCCGGCGCAGAAAATCCCGTAGCCGGTAGGTTTCCTCTGTCCGAATCTCCAGATTCACCTTCCCGGCAAATTCCTTCGCCGTTTCCAGCCGATGCTCCCATTCCTTGTATGGATGGATATTGGGATTATAAAACCAGCCCACCGGCTCGATGCCTTCCTCCCGGAGCCGCTTTACCGGAAAACAGGAGCAGGGCCCGCAACACATATGCAGCAAGAGCTTCATCTTCTCACCTCATCAGAACAGCGACGGTGTACCGCCGTCATTGCCAGGCCAGGGAACGCCGAGATGCTCGTAGCCGGTCCGGGTCACCACCCGGCCCCGGGGCGTCCGCATCAGGAAGCCAAGCTGCAACAGGAACGGCTCATAAACATCGGCGATGGTGTCCGTCTCCTCACTGATGGCGGCGGCCAGGGTTTCCAGTCCCACCGGACCGCCACCGAACTTCTTTATCATGGTATCGAGCATCCGCCGGTCGGTGCGGTCAAGCCCCGCCTTGTCCACTTCCAAACGGCTGAGGGCCGTGTCGGCGGCTTCCGCCGTCACGGTACCGTCGCCCTCCACCTGGGCGAAATCCCGTACCCGTTTGAGCAGACGGTTGGCAATGCGGGGCGTACCGCGGGACCGGCGGGCAATCTCTGCCGCGCCGCGCTCATCAATCTTTATTTTCAGGATTTCCGCCGCCCGCTTGACGATCTCCACCAGTGCCTCCGGCCGGTAATACTCCAGCCGCTCGATGACGCCGAAGCGGTCCCGGAGCGGCGCCGCCAGTGCGCCGGCCCGGGTTGTCGCCCCAATCAGGGTGAACGGCGCGATGTCGAGGCGAAGTGACCGGGCGCTGGGCCCCTTGCCGATGACGATGTCAAGGGCGAAATCCTCCATGGCGGAGTACAGCACTTCCTCGATGCTACGGGACAAGCGGTGAATCTCGTCGATGAAAAGCACATCCCGCTCGCTGAGATTTGTCAAAAGCGCCGCCAAATCCCCGGAGCGTTCGATGGCCGGCCCCGAAGTGACGCGGAAATTCACCCCCAGTTCGTTGGCGACAATGCCGGCCAGCGTGGTCTTTCCCAGCCCCGGCGGTCCGTAGAGCAACACATGGTCAAGGGCCTCGCCCCGCTTCAGCGCCGCCTGGATATAGACAGACAGATGCTCCTTGACCTGGTCCTGCCCGATGTATTCCCGGAGCCTCCGGGGGCGCAGGCTGTACTGCCAATCGTCCGCCGGCTGCTCCTCCGTCGCTACGATGCGGTTTTCCTGTTCCTCCACCATTCTTCTTCCTTCCTCGCCGGTTTATGTTTTCTTCCGCCCAAACTCCCGCAGGGCGAACCTCACCATTTCCTGCACGGACATTCCGGCCTTGGCGCCACGCAGGACCGGGGCGATTTCCGCCGTCGAGTATCCCAACGCCAGAAGCGCCGCCGTCGCTTCGCTGACCGCATCGTCGCCCGGCGGCAACGGAGCGGCGTCAAACTCGTTCGCCGGCCCGTCGTCGCCTCCGACTTTGTCCTTGAGCTCCAGTATGAGGCGCTGGGCCGATTTCTTGCCGATGCCCGGCAGCTTCGTGAGTACCGCGAGCTGCTGGCCGTGAATGGCCCGGCAAAGATTCTCCACACTGGTAGCCGAGAGGATTCCCAGCGCCACCTTGGGGCCGATGCCGGAAACGGAAATCAGGAGTTGGAAGATATTGTACTCTTCCTGGCTGTAAAAGCCGTAAAGCGTCAACGCGTCCTCCCGCACCGAAAGATGCGTGAAAAGCGTCACCTCTTCGCCAGGCTTCAGCCGGCTTCGCGTGGCGCCGGCCACATAGACCCGGTAGCCGACACCCCCCACATCCAAAAGGCAGGCGTCCGTCAGGAGATGCGTCACCTTGCCGCGCAAGAATCCAATCATCGTCAAAGCACCTTCATTCCAGTTGATTGCGCCACCGAATGCTGTCAATGCAGTGCAGCGTACAGATGGCGATGGCCAGCGCATCGGCCACGTCATCCGGCTTCGGCGGCGCGGGAAGACGCAATAGTTTCGTCACCATGTAGATGACTTGCTCTTTCGTCGCCTTGCCGTAGCCGGTCACCGACTGCTTGACCTGAAGCGGCGTCCGCTCCACCACCTCCAGGCCGTTCTTCGCCGCCGCCAGCAGGACAATGCCCCGTGCCTGCCCCACCGGAATCGCCGTGGTCACGTTGCGGTTGAAGAAAAGCTGCTCGACGCCCATGGCCGACGGCTGATGCTTCTTGATGAGCGCGTCCAGCTCATCGTAGAGCTTCATCAGCCGGTCGGGCATCCGCGCTTTGGCGCTGGTGGTGATTGCCCCGTATTCGTGGGGAATCAGGCGGCTGCCGGACGCCGCTTCCACCAGTCCGTAGCCGCAAATCGCCGTTCCCGGGTCGATTCCCAAAACAAGCACGTACTGTCAGCTCCGTTTTCTCCGGCGGTCTGCCGCCGGCTTTGTTTTCATTCCGCAGGTATAAGCAGGAGGACGCCCGCCCGGAGCGTCCCCCTGCTGCTCTTGCATGAATAATCAAAACGGTATTCGAGCGACGCTTGCCACGCCCGCTAAGGAGTTATTTTTCCGCCTGCTTTTCCGGGACCTTGACCATATCGTCCACCGGCACGGCGTTCTTCCAGACTTCCTCGGGAACGTCCGCCTTGTCCTGGACATCCGGATTCAGGAAAGTCGTGTAAGTCTTGAAATCACTGTAATAAGCGAGTGTCTCCACCATTTCCGTCAGCATCGGCGGCCAATCCGGGTGTTCATCACGGAGCGCCGCCCGCGCCGTTTCCTGCACGATGGGAGAAAGATTGTAGCTCATGGTGATGGTCTGCCAATCGGTCTTGTCGATGGTCCAGATGTACCAGAGGCCGGCATTGCGAATGCCCTGGTCAAGATAGCTCATGAACTGATTCTGCATCTCGCCGTCATTGGCGGTGCCGTTGTCCGCCGGATGCTGCTTCCCGTACTTCTTGATGGTATCCGCCAGCTTATTGCTGTCGAGGTGTACCAGCATGGTCCGCTGGACCGGCGTCTCCCTGAGCACCGTGACTTCCTTCACCAGGGAAATCGTTTCCTCGATCTCCTCCTCTGTCGGCGTCGCCACTACATCCGCCGCCACGGCCGCCAGGGTCGGCGTCGTGAATTTCTTCCAGGTATCCCCGAGCTTGAAATAGATGGTCATGCTTTTATTGGTCTGCGTCATATAAAAAGGAATGTCCAGCTTCGCCGTATCGCCCTTGTCGTCCGTCGCCAGGACATCGAGATTGCCGGAAAGACACAGGGAATGTTTCCTCGCCAGTCCCAGGAACTCCACATTGGCCCGCAAGGAGGGCGAGAAAAACAGCAGATCCTCGCGGAAAATCCGCCGGTCAGGCTTCGACGGCGTCGTAATCGCTTCACGGAAAGCCGCCATGCCATCCATCGCCGGCGCCTGCTCCGCCGCCGCCGCGTTGCCCCATAGGAGCGCGCCGCAGGCGAAAGCCGCGGCCAGAGCTTTTTTGCCAAACTTCATATACTTTTTCATATTGTTGCCTCCCAACCCTTATCTGTGAATTTTGTTGCCGAAATCGCCGAAGAAGGATTTGCAGATGCGCTCAAACATACCGTCCTGCGCGTTGTAATCCTCACGGTCACGGATGTCCTCACGGCCCAGGACCATGCGGCCGGTCCGTGCGTCATAGACCTCGAAGGCCATCGTCAGTTTCGAGACATCGACGCGATGGGGCGGATACGTCACCGGAACGGTGATGTAATAGCTCTCGTTGCGCCATCTGCCGTGGCTGTCGTATCCGCCCCGGTCCACCCGCCGCTGTTCCCAGACGGTACGCTCGGGGACGATGTAATAATCGTTCTGCCACCGCTTGACCTTTCCGGTGACCCAGACATCCGCCACCCGGGGCAGGTTTTCCCGGTAAAGCGCCTGAGCCCGCGCCGGGTCGCTGCGAAAGAGCCCGTCGAGATCGACGCCTAAAATCAGCGAAATCTGACGCCGCGCCTGTTCCCCGGTCACGATCTGGCAGTTCATTTTGCCCGCGTACCGCAGGTAGTCATCCTGGGCTTTTCGAGCCATCAGCGAACTGCTGAATTCCGCCGCCCCGGTATCGAGGTCAGCGAGCAGCACCCGGTAAATCCGGCCAAAATCATACCCCGGTTCGCTCCAGTCCACCTTTTCCGCCGACGCCGTCAGCGGTAAAAGCGTGAGCCATAGCCCCAGAAGAAATATCCGGGCCAAAAACCGCCAGCTTGAAACATCTCTGTTCATAAAATGCGCTACCCCCTCCTGTTGAATAGAAAACCTTAGAAGCTATCTCTGATTATAGCACAGACGAGCGGCCGGGAAAAGCGATGCGCCACTTTTCCTCATCAGCCTCAACCCTCCGCCCGGGTACGGATACCCCGGATACCATAGTAACGGGCGACGGTCACGTTCATCCATTCGTTCTCGTCCTCCGAAAGCACGAGGTCAAAGAGGCGGAATCCCGACGCCCGGAGCAACCAGAGAGGTCGATCGAAATGCGGCACTTCCAGAATCTCACCGCTGGGAGAAGCGGTCTCCCGGGCGATGCAAGCCATGACTTCTTTATTATAGTTGGCCGCCCTTTGATAGGCGTACAGGGTGAAAGGCACCGTCACCGCGAAGTACACCGCCCCGACGATATGGAGGAACCGCCGCGCCTTCCGATCCATCGGAGCGGCGCCGGTCTCATGCTGCAGGCGGATCAGTGCCGTCAGGGCAATAAGCAGGCAGATGAGGCTGGGAAAGGCGCTGCGAATGGGAAACGCCGGCGAGAGGAACATGATGAGATTCGAGCCCAGGCTGACCCCCGCGAAAACCCTTGCCAGCATCAGCGATTTCCGGACATGCGCCGCCTCGGGGAATTCACGGAAACGGCGCAGCGTACCGTAGAAAAAGAACCACAGCAACAGTTGCCAGAGCAGGACAATCGACAAAACGGAAACCTCGCTCTGCCAGATGACAAGAAGCTCCTTAGCAGCGCCAAGCTCCCGCTCGGCAACGAGACGGGCCATATTGCCCGGCGCCAACAGCAACAGGACATAGCCTATGAAAAGGCCAACGCCACCGGCGGCAAGCCAGGATTTCCAGTTTGGCTGACGGCGGTCCCGCCACAACAACACCAGGATTGCAAGCAACGCCCAGCCCACGGTGTTCTCATTCGTCCATCCCGCAATCAGGCCCAGTGGAGCCATGAGCCTCGCCCCTCCCGGCGGCGAGGTCCCGAGGAAATAATAGCGCACATAAGGCAACAGGAACAAAAGCATCAGAACCGAGGTCCAGAGGTAATTGCAGGCGCCTGTCAGCCAGAGGAACACCGAGGGAAAGCCCGGCGTAAATGCCCAGAGAACGAAGAAAATCCAAGCCAGGCGCGACGGTTCAAAATCGCAATGCACCCGCCCCTCATCGGAAATCCAATAGATCAGGAGTACGAGAACGACCGCCATGAGCGCGTTGCAGACATTGAACAGCGCCTTGCCCTGCCAGAGGAAGAATTGTGCCAGCGTATGGGCCACGGTCCGGCCACCCCAGGTGAAGTAGTGCGACCACTGGGAACGCAGAATGTCGCCCCACCCTGTCACCCGATGCACCTCTTCCGGCAGTGGCTCCAGCATCCGCCAGTTCTCCCAGACAAAGGAGTAGATGTAATCGTCGCCATAGGAGAGCGGCATCTGGCAGTTCAGGAC
>JAFSWT010000012.1 GCA_017444395.1 Schwartzia sp. (in: firmicutes)
CACCACCGGCGCCCAGCTCTTCCTCGAATCCGCCGGCAGCGAAACCTACGAGGTCCTGTTCACCGAAGGAGTAAATGGAGCCACGACGGCAAGATATGAGGTGACAGGGACGGAGTTCCGGAAGGTGTAAGCCAAGCCCCCCTCACAGAGGGCGCAACATGCCAGTGGACTGTTGCGGACGAGCGAATCGAGACCGGTTGAGGTTCGTCGGGTTGAAACTCTACGCAAAGCAAAACGCAGTGGTCTCCCTCCGGCGGCAAGCAGGCAAAAAAAGAGCCATATCCCCATCATCGGATATGGCTCTTATTTTCGCGCTATTTTCCTGTCAGCCTCCGGTCAGCGGGCCTGGCGCTTGCCGTCGGCGTAGTAGATCTGCTTTTCCTCGTACATCTTGGCATCGGCGTTGGCGATGACCTGCTGCAGGGAAAGGCCTTTTTGCTGGCTCCAGGCGTAGCCGATGGAAACGCTGAGGGTGGTGGCGCTGTCGATATAGGCCATGACCCGGGCCAGGCGCTCGGTGAAGAGCTGCTCCGGTATGTTGAGGCAGATGGTGACGAATTCGTCGCCGCCGGTGCGGTAAACCTCGCGCTTGCGGAAAAACAGGGTGATGGTGTCGGCCAGGTGCATGATGAGCCGGTCGCCGGCCCGGTGGCCCTGGGTGTCGTTGATTTCCTTGAGGCCGTTGAGGTCGAAGTAGATGACGCCCACGGCCAGGTTGCCCTGATCAATCAGGCGCTGGTCCTGCTCTATGTCGCGGACAAAGGCGTTGCGGTTGGAGACGCCGGTCATGGCGTCGCTGTAGCTGGCCTTCTCCAGTAGCTTGCGGTTGGTGTCCGCTACCATCGAGGTGGCGATGAAGTAGGAGAGCGTCGTCAGCATCAGCGAGGCGCCGTCCAGCCGGTTGGCGGGCAGGTTGGCAATCGCGATGACGGAGACAATCTCGTCGCGGATGATGACAGGGGCGGCCACGCAGTTCCTGATGTCCCGGCGTTCCAATGCCGCATATTCCGTCGGATGCGCCATCTGCAGGAGTTGCCGGTCGGGAATCACGATGTTGCTGTGGCGGCCGAAGAGCTCGAACCACCGCTCGATTTCGGCCCGGGGTTCCGCGGTGGCGGCTTCCTTCAGGGGATTCATGCCGGGGGCGCACCATTCCGATGTCATGCGCATGGTGTTGCCCTCGATGGTGAAGATGAAGCAGCGCTCGGCTTTCAGGAACAGGCCGATATGTTCCAGCATCAGGTCCAGGGCCTTGTCGAGGTCCGGCTCGGCGTAGAGCATCTGCATGGTCTCGTTGAGGACCGCCTCGGCGGAGAGCGTCGTCTGGAGTTCCTGCCGCTGCTGGGCGTAGTCGGTGATGTCGACGGCCAGCTCTATCTGGGCGTCCTTTCCCTTGTAGCGGATGGGCTGGTCAATTACCTTGAAATGACGGTCGATGCGCTCGTTGTAAACTTCCCGGATGCAGTGCTCCGGCGTCAGCGACTGCAACGGACAGCCGATGCAGGGCGCGGTCCGGTCACGAAGGACCTCAAAGCACGGCTGGCCAATGTAATCGTCGTTGGTGATGCCGTAATCCTGACGGCCTTTCCGGTTCATGAAGAGCATTCGCATCGTGACCGGCTCCACGATATAGACATTCTCGTCCAGAGCGTCAAAAATGCTGGCGTCCTCGTAGGACTTTTTTTCCTCCGTCATCGGTCAGCCTTCTTTCTCCATTGCCAGTGCCGCTTGCACTGTCAGGGCGCATTCCAGACGTTTCTTCTGGATGGCGCAACCCACCTCGTAGGGTTCGCGGATATCGCCGTGGAACAGCTCGGCGTTGGCGTGGCAGCCGCCGCTGCAGAAGAAGCGCGCCCAACAGTCACGGCAACGGGGCTTGTTCAGCACGTGGGACTCCCGGAAATACCGCGGCAGTTCGCGGTTCGTGACGCCTTCGAAAACGCTGCCCAGACGGTATTTTTCCCGGCCCACGAATTGGTGGCAGGGGTAGAGTCCGCCATCGGCGGCCACCGCGAAGTATTCATGGCCGGCGCCGCAGCCGGCAAGGCGTTTGGCGACGCAGGGGCCGTTGGAAAGATCCATGTTGAAGTGGAAGAAGAAGAAGCCCCGCCCCGCCCGGTGCCGCTCCAGATAAGCGGCGGTGAGGCGGTCGTATTCCTCGTAAATCCGGGGAAGATCGGCTTCTTCGAGGGCATAGGGCGTGTCCTTCGCCACCACCGGCTCCATCGAGAGCACGTCAAAGCCGGCGTCGTGCATGGCCAGGACGTCGTTGGTGAAATCGGGGTTGTATTTCGTATAGGTGCCCCGCAGGTAATAGTTCTGCCCTTGGCGGGCCGCCACGACCCGCTGGAAGTTTGGCAGCACCCGGTCGTAGGTGCCGCGGCCGCCGGCGTCGGGGCGCATGCGGTCGTGGACTTCCTTTCGCCCGTCGAGGCTCAACACCAGGCTAATGTTGTTGTCGTCGAGAAAGCGCTGGGTCGTCTCGTCCAGCGTCAGGCCGTTGGTGGTCAGGGTCAGCTTGAAGGATTTGCCGGTTTCCCGCTCCCGCTGCCGCACATAGCGCGTCACGTGCTGCACCACGGGGAAATTCACCAGCGGTTCGCCGCCGAAGAAGTCGATCTCGAAGTGGCGGCGGGGGCCGCTGTGGGCCAGCAGGAAATCCACCGCCGCCTCACCGGTTTCCTTCGTCATCAGTCCCCGCCGGCCGCCGAAATCGCCGGTGCCGGCGAAGCAATAACCGCAGCGGAGGTTGCAATCGTGCGCCACCATCAGGCACAGCGATTTCACGATGCCCTCGCCGGCGAAGGTGGGCGGCACGCCGATGTCAGGGGCGAAAAGCGTCTTTTCCCCGATGAGCTCGTGAAGCTCCGCCAGCGCTTCCCGCAGCGCCGCGCGGTCATAGCGGCCGGCCAGCGCCGCCACCACAGCGTCATCGTTGGTGCCGTCGAAGGTGTCCATGATGTCGTAAGTCATATCGTCGATGACGTGGACCGCGCCGCTGTTGATATCAAGCAGGAGATTCCAGCCGTTTTGCCGGAATTTGTGGATCGATGCAAGCATTGCCGCCAAGGCTCCTTAACGTAGAGATGAAAATAGTGAAATAAAGGGTGTTGCTCGTGGCAACACCCTTTGCAGGCCGATGGAGAAACGGTACGCGCCGGCGGGGCGTATCAATCCGCTTGTTTCTCGCAGACCTGATTGCCGACGGTGCAGGACGTCTTGCAAGCCGACTGGCACGACGCCTGGCACTCGCCGCAGCCGCCCTTCTTGATGGTGCTTTGAAGCGTCGGCTTGTTGACTGTCTTGATGTGCTTCATGGGAAAACTCCCTCCTTCAAGATTGTCTTTCCCCTATTTTACCCTTTTTTCCCGGCGGGCGCAAGAGTCATTTCCGATTCTTTCCGCCGGGGGAGCATATTCTTTCAGTTGTTCCAGTTTTCCGGCTCCGGGATTTCCCGGATTTCGGCGGCCGCCTCGGTGCTGCGCTGCCGGATCACGACGCGGGGCCGCTGGCCATAGTCATCGCGGGCGGCGGTCCCGGGCGGGTCAAGGGGGTCTTCATCCAACGGGGCGTCCCGTCGCTCGTCCGGCGCTTCGGCGCTGCGCTGGCGGATCACGACGCGGGGCCGCCGGCCGTAGCCATAATCATAATCGGCGTTGTCCATGCCGGCAGGGTCATCCGCATCGGCGGGGGGCTCCAGCAGTTCGGGGGGCGGTTCCACGTAACGGGGGCCCCGTCGACGGTTGGCTGTTTCGGCTGCGGACCGGTTTCCGGTCTCGTTTTCGGCCGCTTCCGCCGCGACGCTGGCCCCTTCCGCCCGGATGGCGGCATCGTCCTCCTCCGCCGCTTCGTCGTTGGCGGCGTATCCGGCGGTTCGGTCGTTGTCTTCCGTCGCGGGTTCCTCGGTATCGTACCAATCCGGCAAATCGTCGCGGTAGCGCGCCTCGTCCCGGGCATCGCTATCCTCCAGCTCCGGCGGCACCTCGTTTCGCCGCCGTTGCCGCGCTTCCCGCCGCGCTTGCGCGGCAGCCCGCTGCTCGGCTTCCAGCCGGTCCCGCTCAATCTGCCGCTTGCTTCGCTCCTGTTCCCACTGCTGTTCCGCCAGATGGCGGGCCAGGACCGTTTCCGGGGCCAGCCCGCCGGCGAGTCCGGCAATGATCAGGCATACCGCCAAAATTTTTCGCATCATTTTCCTCGCGCCGTTCCTGTCATTGTGTCATTGAAAGCGGAAACCAAGCCGGAGAGCTTGTCCCTGATGATGCCGGTGCCGGGCCGGTGCTGCAGCAGTCCCAGCCGGGCGCAGGCTTTCGCCTTCCAGAGCCGCAGCCGGAACTCCCAGATGCCGAGGCAGGGACGGGGGACATTGACCCGCTGCAAGAGATACGGATCCGTGTCGAAGGTGTTGAGCCCCGGGTCGCCGGTGACCGCCGCCAGATACTCGTTTTCCTTGAGAATGCCGGGCAGGCGGTCCGTGAAGGCGCCGTTGGGGTAGGAGAGGACGAAGATGGTCCGGAGCCCTTTCCATTCCATCATCAGCTTCGATTTCGATACCTCGTCCGCCGCTTCGGCGGGGGACATCCCGTTCAGCGGCAGATGGTTGGCGGTGTGGCTGCCAAGCTCGATGCCGCGGTTCTCCATATCCTTGAGATCATCCCAGGAGAGATAGCCCGGCAGGCCGATGTCATTCGTCACCATGAACACCGTGGCCTTCATGCCCCGCTTTTCCAACAGCGGCAGCATATCGGTATAGTTGTCCTTGTAGCCGTCGTCGAAGGAAAGTACCACCGGCTTTTCCGGCAGCGTCAGCTTGCCTTTCTTCGCCTTCAGGAAATCCAGCACGGAAATCGTCGTGTAGCCCTGGGCCGTGAGTTCGTCCAGCTGGGCGGCGAAGTCCGCCGGCTTCACGGTGTAGGAATCATCGCTCCAATCGTTGATTTTATGGTATTCCAGGATAAGCATGCCTTCCGGCGGATAGAGCGACACCGACGCCACTAGGCCCCCCAGGGCCAGCAAAAGGAGCAGTGCGGCCGCCCCCAGCCAGTATTTCCACGAATGGCCCTCCTGGGGCTGCGGCCCGCCGTAACGGGTGATGTATATCTTACTCAGTGTTCTTCCCCCTCATCATGGGCAAGTTGCGCCAGCTTTCGCAGGCGGTGATTGACGCCGGAACGGCCGGCGCCGAGGATGACGGCCAGCTCGGACAGCGTCGCGCCGGGATTTTCCAGCCGTGCCGCCGCCGTCTCCCGCAGCGGCTCCGACAGATGGGCCAGGAGCCCTTTGGCCTCCAGCAGCCGGATATCGGCAATCTGCCGGGCGGCCGCGTCGGCGGTCTTGTTGATATTGGCCGTCTCGCAGTTCACCAGGCGGTTGACCTGGTTGCGGACCTCCTTGACATTGCGGGCGACCTCGTAGGCCTCCACTGCCGCCTCCGCCTCCATCATGCTGAGAAAATCGGAGATGGCGTCGCCCTCCTTGAGATAGACGACGTATTCTTCCTTGCGGTCGGTGATTCCGGGCGAGAATCCGCACCGTTTGAGAAGCGAATGCAGGAGATCGGCAGGCTGAAAGCTCGCGGCCACGATTTCCAGATGGCAGTCGGCCTCCGGCCGGTTCACGCTGCCCCCGGCCTGAAAGGCGCCCCGCAGATAGGCCAGACGGCAACAGGACCGGCGGAGCAGTGCCCCGCCCTTGCCCGCCTGGGGCATCGTCTCCGGCGTCAGCCCCAGCTGGGCGAAAAGCCCTTCCACGGCGGGACCGGGCACGACCCGTACCGTATAGCTGTTGTTCTTCTTGAGCCGGCGAAAGCGGCTCACGGTGATTTCCGTTTCCACCGGGGCGAGTTCTTTCAGGAGAACCAGCGCCTTCCGGGCCACGGCGGCGTTCTCTGTCGTGAAAGTCAGGCCGAGGCCCTGGCCGGCCCGCAGCGTCATCGACGCGCCGAGCCGCAGCAGCCCGGCCACCTCGGCCCGGCGGCAGCAGGGCCGGCTGTATGACAGGCGGGCCAGCTCATTTTTCACATCAGCGGCAAAGGACATCGCGTCCCCTCCCTTCCGCATACCGCGGGTTCATTGCGCTCTTTAGGCGTAGGGGTCTCCCTGCCCGCCGGGACCGGGCAGAGGGTGTATGAGACGTATCAGCGCGACGCCGGGTTCTTGTGACGTCCCGTGGTCCCGGAGGCCCGGAGACCGTCCAGCATCTTCATCACGTTCCGGGCCAGCTTGTCCGGGTCGTGATGACCCGGGTCCGTATCGCTCATGATGTCGGCTTTCACGAAGCCGACGCCGAGCTTTGTCAGCGCCTCGCCGTCCACCGCCACCGGAGCCGAGCCCTGGGCGGCGTAAGCGGCCTCCGTGCTGGCGGAAACCGGCGCCGAGTTCACCAGCACATAGTCAACGACGCCTTTGCCGGCGTGATCGATGATGGCCTTGACATGCATCGAGGCCGTATAGTCGTCCGTTTCTCCCGCCTGGGTCATGACGTTGCAGATGTAAATCTTGATGGCCCGGCTCTGGCGGAGCGCCTCGGCGACGCCGTCCACCAGGAGGTTTGGCATGACGCTGGTGTAAAGGCTGCCCGGCCCTAAAATGACCACATCGGCGCCGGCGATGGCGTCAAGGGCCGACTGTACCGCTTTCACGTGCTCCGGATAGAGCCGGACCCGGCGGATCCTCTTATGCGCCTCGGGGATATGGGATTCCCCCTCGACTACGGAGCCGTCGGCCATCAGCGCGTCCAGGCGCACATGGTCGTTGCTGGCGGGCAGCACCCGCCCTTTCACCGCCAGGACCTTCGACGACTCCTTCAGTGCCGTCTCCATATCGCCGGTGACCTCGTTCATGGCGGCCAGGAAAAGATTGCCGAAACTGTGGCCGGCCAGAGCGCTCTGCCCCTCGAAGCGGTACTGGAACAGCTTCTCCATCAAAGGCTCGGTATCGGCCAGCGCCACCAGGCAATTCCTGAGGTCGCCGGGGGGAATGATGCCCAGCTCCTCCCGCAGCCGTCCCGAGGAACCGCCGTCGTCGGCCACCGTCACCACCGCGGTCACGTTGCTCGTCGCCTGTTTCATGCCGCGCAGCAACACCGACAGGCCGTGGCCGCCGCCGATGACCGTCACCGCCGGGCCGTTTTCCAGCTTGCGTTTCTCGTAAATCAGATCCACCAGGCGGCCGGAATTCTCCGGCACCAGCACCATGATCAGCGAGCGGATGACGAACCGCGTCGCCACCAGCATGACAGCCAGCCCCAGGAGCACCACCGCTGTTCCGGCCAGGGCGGTGGCCGTGTAATCGTAGGAGCCGCGCCAGTTATAGACGAAGCGGAAGATGGCCTCCTCCACCGCGTCCAGATACTTATAGTTGAAGACCAGGGCCAGTCCCAGACTCACCATCATCACCCCGGCCGCGAACAGCAGCAGCCAGCGCTTGAACTTCATGCCCGGGTACAGCCATTTCAATAAATGCATGGTTCCCAAAGCCTCTTTTGTTATGAGGTGGGGCGGCACCGGGGAAACGGGCCGCCGTCGTCGCGTATTAGTTCTCCTGCCGCACGTGCATCTGCACGTCGTTCTTCATCAAATCCCGGTGCTCCAGGGAGGCGGAATAGCCCAGCTCCGTCAGACGGTCGTAAATATGCTTGGCGATGTACACCGAGCGGTGCATGCCGCCGGTGCAGCCCACAGCGATCACGAACTGATCCTTGCCCTCCTTGACGTACTGCGGCAGCAGAAACTCCAGCAAGTCGTCGATCTTGGCCTCGAAGGTCGCCGTCTCCGGCCACTGGTGGATGTAGGCCGCCACCTCCGGCACGGTGCCGCTTTTGTGGCGCAGTGAATCCACATAGAAGGGATTTGGCAGGAACCGCACATCCAGCACCATGTCGGCGTCCATCGGCACGCCGAACTTGAAGCCGAAAGACAGCACGTTGACGCTCATCTTCACGCCGTCCGGGTTGCCGAACAGCCGGATGATCTTGTTCTTGAGCTCCACCTTGCGAAGTTCCGAGGTGTCGATGAGATAGGTGGCCTTCTCCCGTACCGTGGCCAGCCGCGCCCGTTCCTTCTGGATGCCCTCCGAGAGCCGGGAGCTTGGAGCCATCGGGTGATGGCGGCGCGACTCCTTGTAACGGCGGATGATGGCGGCGTCGGAGGCGTCCATGAAAAGCAGCTCGTACTTCTGACCGTTCTGGTCCATCTCTTCCAGCACGTGGACAAAGGTATCGAAGAACTCCCGGCTGCGCGTATCGACCACCAGCACCACTTTGGAGATATGGCCGCCGGAATGGGCGCAGAGCTCGGCAAATTTCGGGATGAATACCGGCGGCAGGTTATCGATGCAGAAAAAGCCCAGATCCTCCAGATAGCGACAGGCTTCGGTCTTCCCGCCACCCGACATGCCGGTGACGATGACGAAACGATATGGTTTAGCTTCCTGGCTCATAGCGGTCACCTCAAATGCGTATGAAAACGGGACCGTTCCCGTTGAGAAATTTACCCATATCATTATACTAAAAAGGCCGGTAAACAGCAAATGTTTACCGGCCTTTTTCCCGGGATTCTTTTTCAGTGGGAAACGCCTCGCTGGATTACTGCCACGAAAAGCCGGAAAGTGCGGCCCGGATCTCCTGTCTCCGGGTTCTTCCTTTGCGCTGCCGTGATCATGGGGTATGCTCAGGCGTGGCCGATGCGGCCGGCCTGGGTGACGTTGTAGCCATGCTCCGCCAGCTTGGCTTTCAGGCCTTCCACCTCGGGGAACGAACCGCGGACGATGATGTCGTATTTGCCCGCCGCCTTGCGGCAGGTCACGAAGCTGTCGATGTTGTAGCCGGCCTCGGCGAAGATGCCGGCGATGTCGGAGACGACGCCGACCTTGTTCTCGACTTCGATGGTGAAGCGCGTTTTACCCTCCTCCAGGCCCATGATATCGACGAAGGCGTCAAAAATGTCCGTTTCGGTGATGACGCCGACCACGGTGCCCACATCGCTGGTGACGGGGAGCCCGCTGATGCGGTTGCGCGACATCAAAAGAGCCGCTTCCTCGATGGGCGCGCCCTCGTTGACCGAGATAACGCTCTTTTGCATGACGTCCCGCACGGCAATCTTGGCCAACAGGGAATTGATCTCGTATTTGGAAAGCGTTGTCGCTGCCGAGGGCGATACGCGCATGAGGTCGGCATCCGTGATGATACCCACCAGCTTGCCGTTGTCGAGTACCGGCAGACGACGTATGCCGTTTTGTTTCATCAAAGCCGACGCCTCGTCTACCTTGGTTGTGGGGGCGACTGTGATCGGTTGTCTTGTCATACGGTTCTGTACGAGCATATGCCATCTCCCTTTCCCCGGAAAAGAAGCGCCGCAGCGCTCCGTTTCCGCAGACTTTCTTGTTTTTCAACGGTAAAAAAGAGGGGGTTCGATGCGGGCTACGGTCTCCTTTCCCGGATGTCCCTGAAGCAGACAGCGGGTGCGCAAAGTACCGCAAGCGCCGCGGGCGTGGTTTACTGGCGGGCTTTCTTGATGTCCTGCCAGAGGTCGCGCGCTTTGTGATAGACGTTCGGGGCGGAGGTCTGGAGGCTGCGGTCGCTGATGAGGCGGCTCAGGTGCCGGACCGCCTTGTCGTAGTCCTGCCGCAGGGTGTGGACGGCGCCGGCAAGGTAGGTGGCGGTGGTATCGGACATGCTGTCCACCGGATAGCTCTCCGCTTCCAGCGACAGGTCCAGGAACTCCGCCGCTTTGTCGAGGGCGGCCCGTTCGTGGGCGCTGTCGCCCTCGTAGCGGCAAATCCAGGCCATGATGAGGTAGAGGTTGGCCCGGCGGTTGTAGGATGGATCCGCCAGCTCGCTGAACAGCACCGCCATTTCGCAGTACGAGAGCGCCGCTTCCGGTGTCCGCTCCGCCATGAAAGGCAGGGCCAGGTTTGACTCGGACAGGAATGTCTGGAGCTTTTCCTGCGTCTTTTTCGGTAGCGGTTTCAGGAATTTCTTCTCATCCGCCGCGAAACCGCAGTGTTCACAGGCCCATACCCGGTAAAGGTAAGGATTGGCGTCCTTGTAATGGATGCAGAGGTCGATGTCCGTCGATTCGGCGTTGAGGCGGGACTTGCATTTCACGACGCGCGTTTTTTGGCCGCAGACCGGGCAGGGACGTTCCAGTATGAAAGTGTACTGTTCCCTGGGGGCTTCTGACGGCGCTTTCATGCTTTCCGCCTGCTCCTGCGCTTCGCGCTCGGCGGTGGCTTGCCGGACATGCGATCGCAGGAATTTCAGCTTGTCGCCGAAAAGGCCGCCGCCGATCTCCAACGAGGGCGCCGCCGGCTCGGGCGCTTTTGGCGGGGGCGCGGGCTTTGCCGGTGCGGCGGCCTTGGGTGGCGCCGGCTTGGCGGGGGCTGGCTTGGTCGGCGCTTTGGCCGGGGGGCTTGCCGGTTCTTCGGACGTCAGACTGAAGGATTGGCGGAACCGATCCCGGAGGCTGGCGAAAGTCCCGCCGTCGCTTTCCGCCTTGACCGGTTTACCACCGTTCTTTATCACATCGGCAATGGCCTGGCAGACTTCCGGGTCCTGCAACAGTTTGAGAAATTCAGCCTTTTGCATCGGACTTCCTCCTCGTGCAGATGATATGATGGGTTCCCTTTTCCTATATAATAGCACATCTTGGGGATTCATTCAAAGGGAAAGACATCGCAAGCCAATCTGAAAAGGACGGCTTTTTTGATGAAGCAAAGTATTCCTTCAATACCCGCGAATATGTTTCCTTTATGCTCCATAGCCTCTTTTTTCGGGCGCGCTTTATGCAGAAACGGGCATAATGTGCTATAATATGCTTGACATCTTATGATACCTTTGGCGCAAAGGAGGAACCGGAGACATGACATTGCTCTTCTGGCTCCTGTTTTGCGCTTTTATTGGTTACAGCGCCGGCAGGAAAGGGCGAAGCAGGTGGGCCTGGGGACTGGCGGCGTTTTTTCTTAGCCCCCTTATCGTGGGAATCGTTCTCGCCCTGATGCCGGACGGCGACGGCAAAAAAGAAACCCGCCCAGCGCCATCCCCCGGCGGGAATCGGGACAGCGGCCGGCGGGAGGAAAAGTATTGCCCGGAATGCGGCTACCTAGCGGACGCGGGAGAACAATACTGTCCGCGCTGCGGGGAAATGCTTTGGTGAGCGAAATCATTTAGAAAGGCCCGGCGAACTGATGGGACGCGCCTGGGATTTTTCAAAATACATGGGGCGAGGGGACAAGTGCTCGCCTCTACGGAGGACATTGACAGCTACCTGAAGGAATCCCGCGCCGACAGAGAGTTTCCGCTGGGTGATGAAGAAGGGCCGCCAAAGAGACGGTCCTACAGGAACGGAAGAAGACTGACGATAATAAAAAAGCCGCCGGCGAGGGCGGGGAATATAAAAAGAAGAAGGCTCCCCGGATGTCCGATGCACACAGCCCCGAACAGAACGTCCAAAACGACTCCGGTCATCCGCCTTCTTCTGTTGCTTCCACTATACCACAGAATCAGCAGGAAAGCAAGACACAATCGCAGACAGGATCCGAAAGCCGCTCTGAACAGGGCGGCTTTTCTGATGGCGAAACCAAGCGGGCTGAGGAAGCCAAGGAGAAGGCACAGAAAAAGCCGAAGCGACTCTGCCCTCAGGAACGGATTGAGCGCGCCGGCAATGAGAATGAATGGTATCGTATTACTCCGGCCACAAAACTTCACGAAACTGAGCCTTCCGGACGGTTTGCGTGAATATTGACGGTTCACGCAGTTTTATCATGCGGTGGTCTCCTTCCGGCTCGCTACGCTCGCCGTGACATGCCACTGGCATGTCACGCTTGCCACTGGCATGTCACGCTTGCCACTGGCAGGTCACGCTGTCCACCGGACTGTCAAACCCTCGCTGGGAGGCTGGCAGAGCCAATGATTACGGTTTACACGAAACCTGAAGGCTTCCTCAAAGTGTATTCTGGCATCGTTTTCATTTAAGAGGTAAATTGAGCCTGTTCCCCAAAATCGGTCAACGATCGACAGGAACAAGCTTCGCGTAAGGCTCGCCTGTCAGGATATGCTGGTATCCTTCCCCCGATTCATCCTGTGGACAGAGAAGAGAGACGTCCACGCATGACTGGAACACCATTACGATGTCGCTGCCGCCAAAGAGGAAGTAACCCATGGGGTCTCCCTTTTCAACGACGGAACCGACAGCAAGGCCTTCTTCCCAGTTGCAGGAGCATATCTGCGACATGCCGATGGGCAGAATGGCCACAAGACCATATTCTTCCGTTTCAAGAACGGCGCAGTCGCGGGTCTCGATCATCTGCCAGCCGGGGATGGCGTCAATCAGGACATACCTCCCCTGCCTGGGGTCCCACTCGATGATGCCGCCAACGCCGTTGACTGCAGGAATTTTCCTCAATTCGACAATCTTTCCGCTGACCGGGAAGTGATACCGATGATAATCGTTCACATCGAGGAAAGTGTGCGTCAGCGTGCCGCCCTTGAAAGCGTCCGCGTATTTGGAATCCGGCCCGAGCAGTTGGGCGACGGACGTGAAGTTGGCAGACTTGATGGCGACGCCTTCCTTTTGCACCAAATTGCCTGTTTCGTCAATATCCCAAATCCCCTGCGGCATGGAATCTGCCGGGGAGACGACGGCGCTGTCCGCAATGGGCCGAACGGACGGATCGGCAAGATGGCGCGAAAACCAATCGTTGAAGCTGTTCCAGACGTTATGATTCGCGTACCAGCCATACTGCATGTTCATGGACGGGTCTTGTTTGATCTTCTGATAATAGCTGTCGTTCCAGCTCTCTTTCGTCGAGAGGAACTTGCCCCATTCGTTGGAGTAGTCGCGGCACCAAGTGGCGATGGGCTCATGATATTGAAGCGTGGGGTAATAATATCCGCGATTCTCCAGCTCTGCCAGCGGCTGATCCAAGAGGAACCAGATATAATCAATGCTTTGGTCAATATGGTTGTACAGCGTCGGATAGGATACGTCCGTCAGCACATTCCAGGGCATACAGGTGACGGCCCAGTCCAGGAACGCATAGAGTTCGTCGATGTTATGCACCGGATTGGTATTCGGGTCCGGATTGATTTTTTGCGCCTTGGCGATGGATTTTTCCATCAGCGCCTTCAGTTCCGGGTCTTTTTCCAGACATTCCATCATGGAGATTGCCGCTTGGGAGCGCGGCAGATTGGGATTCGACGCCGCCTGCGCGTTCAGACTGCAGAGCAGCAGCACAAATCCAAACAGCACAGCACAGAATCTTCTTTTCATGGACTGATTCTCCCTTCGCTATCACAATCTTCCCTGTAATTTTATACCATCCGCCTCCTTCTCTGCAACGAAAAAAAGATACTGTCTTTGCAATTGCTGATATTGGTTGTTATCCGCAAGTTGGCCAGGTTATTCATGATATAAATATCGCCAGGCAGACTTTTTCATTCCCGTATTTTCCGAATCAAAACGGCCGTGGGCGCTGACGATGCCATATTTTGGCGGTGCGTTCCCTAGAGTCGGTCGCTGGCGAGAGTCAGGACGTCGACGCGGGAGGCACCGGCTTTTTTTAGTTCGCGGGCGCAGGTCAGGGCGGTGGCGCCGGTGGTGAAGATGTCGTCCACCAGCAGCACCGGTTGGTCCTGAATATGGGCGTCATCCGCCGGGGCGAAGGCGCCTTTGAGGTTGGCGGCGCGCTCCGCCGGGTCGAGGCCGTGCTGGGGGCGGGTGGGACGGACGCGGACGAGGGCCCTTTGCCATTGCCAGCCCCGGGCGGTGAGCCAGTCGCGGAAAATCAGCTCTGACTGGTTGAAGCCGCGCTTGGTTTCTTTCTCCCGGTGCAGGGGCACGGGAACGGCGATCCCCGGCGCGGTGAACGGTTCCGGTAGTTTGGCCCCGGCGGCGGCGAGGAAGGTGCGGATATAGGGCAGGCGGTCGCGATGGCCCCGGTATTTCAGCGGCAGGATCAGGCTGCGCAATGTATCGTGGTAGCGGCCCAACGCCCAGGCGCTGTCGAGGAAGCGCCGTTCTTCGGCGCCGAGGGGCAGGAGGCGCGGCGTCAGTGTCCGGGCCAGGCAATCGGGGCACCAGCCGCCCCGGTTTTCGGTGTAATCGCCGCAGGCCGGGCACCGCGGCGGAAAGAGGAAGCACCAGATGGCTTCCCAGAGACCGGCCATGTTTTCCACCTCCCGTTGGCGTGATGCGTTGATTTTACCGCATTCCTGTTTTTTCGCCGCCGCTTTCATACTAATCTCAGATAAATTCTTTATCTGAGATACGCCTGCTTCGCAGGCTACAGCCGCGCCTATGGCGCGTCTGACGTCTCATGCAGTCTCAGTAAGGATTTAAAAATCCTAACTGAGACTAGTATCAACGCCCGTTTTCCGGCGCTGTTGTCTGCAGGACGGGGAAGCGGCCCAGGTCTTTGAGCCAGAGGGAGCGGGCCCGGACGGCGGCGATGGCATCCTCCAGCGGCTGACGGGAGCGCCCCGCCTCGACCTCAAGGTCGAAGAAGAAGATATAGACACCGAGGGCGGTGCGGGCCGGGCGGCTTTCGATGCGCGTCATGTTCACCTGACGATGGGCGAATTCCTCCAACACTTCGCAGAGGCTGCCGGCCCGCTGGCCGTCAATCTGGCAGATGATGAGAGCCCGGCCGGCCTCAGTCTCCAGCAACGTAAGGGCCGGGCGGCGGCGGAGCTCGTAGAAGCGGGTGCAGTTCACCATGCTGTCCTGGATCTCGCCGGCGATGGCCTTCAGCCCGTATATCTCGCCGGCCCGGGTGGTGCAGATGGCGGCGGCGTTGCCTTTCTCCCCCGCCTGCGCCACCATCTCCGCCGCCTGGGCGGTGGAGGCGACGGAAACGAGCCGCGCTTTGGGGAAATTTGCCTTGAGATATTGCCGGCACTGGGCCAGCGGCTGGGGGTGGGAGTAAATCGTGGTGATGTCCTCCTTCGGGCAAAGGGCCATGAGCTGGTTGTGGACGTCCCAGATGAGTTCCCGCGCCACGATGAGCTCGTCGCTCTGGGCCAGGGTGTCAAGAGTGATGTTCACCGCTCCTTCGAGGGAGTTTTCCACCGGCGCCAGGGCGCTGTCCGTCTCCCCCTCGGTCACCGCCTGGATGGCGGAAAAAATATCAGGATACGGCAAAAGCCGGGCCGGTTTTGCCTGCTGCCGGTTCAGCCAGAGCGCCGCCGCCTCGCTGTGCGTCCCCTGCGGGCCGAGAAATCCCATCGTTTCCATAAAAACTCCCCCTCGTAAAAACAAAAAAGCCCCGTCCGTTGAAGGACGAGACTCGTCTCGCGTTACCACCTTGCTTATCCGCCGCGGCGGATCGCTCGTTTCCTGCGGGCAAATACCGACAGGCTCCTCTCGTAACGGTGAGGTTCCGGCGCCGCCTACCCGTGTACATTTCAGCGGCCGGCTCCCCGGCGAACTTCCCCCGCGTCCTTCCGGCCGGTTCCCATCGCTCCCGGCTCTCTGGGCGGCGCTCCGCGGCGTACTCTTCCGGTTCATCGCTTTTCTGGTCTTATAATGGCCTTATGATAGCACGACAAAGGCCAGAATGCAAGGCTTTTCACCCGGTAGCGGGAAAACTATTACAGGCGCTGAACTGTAAACTTAAATTCCACTTACGAAGCACGGAAATGGACAGTGGAAACTACTATTACAGCCCGGGGAAATTCATAGGTCCAAAGCACGAAAAAATGGGAGGAATATCTGTTACAGGCCGAGTCGGGGACATGA
>JAFSWT010000084.1 GCA_017444395.1 Schwartzia sp. (in: firmicutes)
CAGGAAATCCTCAATCTCGCCCTCAGTCAGATAGTGCAGCGGGAAAGCGGCCATGGCCAGTAGCTTGCCGCTTCCGTCCCGCACCAGGCAGGGGCGGGCGGCCGGGTCCTGCAGTACCGTGACGGTCTCTTGCAGGGATGTCCCCACCGAGGCGAGGTCGGCATCGTCGAGGGACGCCACCGGCAAATCGGCGGCCAACCCGGCACCGAAGGCGACCTCCCGCGCCGTCACCGGACCGAAGCCCTGACAGACGGCACTGAGGGCCGATGTCAGCGATTTCCCACCCTGTTCTTTCAGGGCGGCGGTGATTTCGTCCGGCGGCGTTTCCAGCACGTTCCGCTGCCCGCGGTCCGGTGGCGGCTCGTAGGGACCGCCGGGCAGCACCAGACGCACCCGGCTGGAATTCGCCCCCACCCGGCGCAGGGCGTCGATGATGGTGCCGTCCTGCACCAGTATGAGGTTGCTGTATTTCCCCATGAGCTCGGCCACCAGCGACTTCGTGATGATGCGGCCCCCCGCCGCCAGGCAGTCAATGTCGATGATGACAACCCGGTCCAGGCCCAGCTGACGGATGGCGGCAACGCGCCCCGCCTCCAGCTGCTTGCGGAGCAACATGCAAAAGGATGGCGGTTCCGGCGGGTTTTCCAGCGGCGCCGGTGGCCGGTAAAGGACCGGGAAGCGCGGGTGGATGGAGACAGTCAAAAGGTGATTCTCCCCCGGCTGGCGGAGGGCAATCTGAATCGTTTGCTTGTTGGGCTGCGAGATCCGGTCGACGCGGCTGCCGGCAAGGGTCGCGTCAAGCTCCCGGACCAGGCGGCGCAGGGAAAAGCCGTCCAGGCTCATGGTGATGACCTCGTTTCTGTATGGGAGAATGGGTAATTAGCCTGTTGCTATTGTACCATATATCGCGGGAAAAAGGAAAAAAACGGGCCTGTCGCCCGCCCTTTGCTACACACGCGCGCCCGGAGTGGCGAAATACTCGCGGATGCGTCTTGCTTTAGGGGGCAAAAAGCCAGAAAAAAAGAGCCGCAGACAATGCCCACGGCCCTTGCTGACAATCTTCTGTTTTCGTTCGTTTTCTTCCTGTCAGGCGGCGGATTCGGCCACCGGCGTTGTCTCCGCCACCGCCGCCGGCGCGTCCTTCTCTACGTACATGGCGCGCATGGCGTTCAGCACGGCGATGACCATGACGCCGACGTCGGCGAAGATGGCGCCCCACATATTGGCGTAGCCGATGGCGCCGAGGATCAGGCAGGCGAGCTTCACACCCACCGCCATGACGATGTTCTGCTTGACGATGGCGATGGTCTTGCGGGCAATCCGCATGGCCAGGCTGATCTGCAGCGGGTCGTCGTCCATCAGCACTACATCCGCCGCCTCGATGGCCGCGTCGGAGCCCAGCGCTCCCATGGCGATGCCCACGTCCACCCGGGACAGCACCGGGGCGTCGTTGATGCCGTCGCCCACGAAAGCGACCTTCGCCTCGCTGTCCTTATGTGCCGTCAGCAGTTCCTCCACCTTGTTCACTTTGTCGGCGGGCAGGAGCTCACTGCAAACCGTGTTGATGCCGAGGCCCTTCGCCACGGATTCGGCTACCACGCGGGTGTCGCCGGTCAGCATGACCGTCTGTTTGACCCCGCTCTCGTAGAGACGGCGGATGGCTTCCTTGGCGTGGGGTTTTTCCACGTCGGAAATGACCACATGGCCCACATACTCGCCGTCGATGGCCACATGGATGACGGTGCCGGTCTTATCTTCCTCGCACTCATGCCAGTCGGCGCCGATGGCGCCCATCATCTTGCCGTTGCCGACGCAGACAGTCTTGCCGTTGACCTGAGCGCGAATGCCGTGGCCGGCGATTTCCTCGACTTCCTCCACCCGGCAGTCGTCGGCCTCATTGGGATAGGCGGCCCGCAGGGAGTTGGCGATAGGATGCTTCGAATAGCGCTCCACATGGGCTGTCAGGTGCAGGAGCTCCGTCCGGTCGATGACGGAGGGATGAACGGCAGTGACGTCGAAGACGCCTTTCGTCAGGGTGCCGGTCTTGTCGAAGACGACGGTGTCCACATGGGACAGGGCTTCCAGGTAGTTGGAGCCCTTGACGAGGACGCCGTTGGCCGAGGCGCTGCCGATGCCGGCGAAGAACGTCAGCGGCACCGAAATAACCAGGGCGCAGGGGCAACTGATGACGAGCAGGATGAAGGCCCGCTCAATCCAGACGGACCACATGGGATCGATGTGCATGGCACCCATGCGGATCAGCGGCACGCCCACCGCCAGGAAAATGGCCACGGCGCAGACCGCCGGGGTATAGACGCGGGAGAACCGGGTGATGAAGTTCTCCGAGCGGGATTTCTTCATGCTGGAGTTCTCCACCAGGTCGAGAATCTTCGCCGCCGTGGACTCATCGGCCTCTTTCGTCGTCTCGATGCGGAGCACGCCGGAGAGGTTGATGCTGCCGGAGAGCACTTCCTCGCCCTCTGCGACCTCGCGGGGCAGGCTCTCGCCCGTCAGCGCGTGCAGGTCAAGGGTGGAACGGCCGCCGACGATGCGCCCGTCGATGGGGATTTTCTCGCCCGGCTGCACCACGATGAGGGTGCCGACCTCCACTTCGTCGGGATCCACCTGGGTGATCTGCCCGTCCACTTCCACGTTGGCGTAGTCGGGACGCAGATCCATCAGGGCGGCGATGTTGCCGCGGCTCTTGCCCACCGCGTAGCGCTGGAACATCTCGCCGATCTGGTAGAACAGCATGACACCCGCCGCTTCGCGGTACTCGCCCATGACCATCGCTCCCAGGGTGGCAATGGCCATCAGGAAACTCTCGTCAAAGAACTCGCCGTTCCTGATGCCCTTCCAGGCTTTGCGCAGGATATCGTAGCCAATCACCAGATACGGGATGACGTAGAGCGCTCCCAGGTGCCAGCCCTCGAGAGGAACGAACTCCAGCCCCACCAGCAGGATGACGGTGGCGATGATCCGTCCCAGCATGATTTTTTCCTTCTTTTCCATTCCCAATCCTCCCGTACCGGTCCCCCCGGCGAGCCGCCGGGGGAAACGAATGTTTTGCGAATTACTTTCTCAGATAACCGTCATCAGAAGAACACGTCGCAGTCGGGCTCGACCTTTTTGCAGGCTTCCCGGACCTTCGGCATGACCACCGCCGGATCGGCACCCTCGGCGAATTCCACCGTCATCTTCTGGGCCATGAAGCCCACCGAAGCGGCGGCAACGCCCTCGACCTCTTTGGCCGCGTCCTCCATCTTGATACCGCAAGCCGCGCAATCCACATCGATCTTGTACTTCTTTTTCATTGAAATCAACCTCCGTCATTTTGATTGTTTGGAATCGGGATTGAGTGGTCTCAATCTCTTATGTGAACATTTAATCATATATCGAATAAAAATGCAAGTCTTTTTTTGAAAAAATCGCAAAAAAATTTCGCCGCGGGAAAAACGCGGCGAAAGGAAATGGGGATAAAGCCATAAATGACGGCCCTTCACGGGCTTTTGAGGGTGAAGACGGCGATTTCGGGCGGACAGCCCAGGCGGAACGGGAACCAACTCCCGTTGCCGGGGTGGACGTAGCCCAGCGTGTCCCCCACCCGGTACAGGCCCCGCATGTACTTGAAGACCGGCGGCACCAGCGGCACGCCCAGGAAGCCAATCTGGCCACCGTGGGTGTGACCGGTCAGCACCAGCGCGGTTTTGCGGGCAGCGGCGTCGTCGATGAAGTCGGGGTGATGGGCCAAAAGCACCGTCACCGCCGACGGCGGCAGGTCGCCGAGGGCCCGGGCCGTGAAATCCTTCTCCTTTTCCTCAAAGGCCGTCCGGGGGAACGGGTAATCGACACCGGCGAAATACAGCGGCCGGGTCCCGTCCAGCAGGCGGACGTTTTCGTTCTCCAGCACCCGGATGGAGGTGCGGGTCAGGGCCGCCTTTGTCCGGCGAAGGTTGCGGAAATGCTCGTGGTTGCCGTAGCAGAACCAGATGCCGTGGGGAAAACGGCCGGTGTAGCGGTCCACCAGCACCGCCGCGTCCTCATTCTGCGCGTCGTCGTCGAAGAGATCGCCGGTGATGGCCAGCGCCGCCGCTCCGGTGGCTGCCGCCTGTTCCAGCAGTTGCTTCAAATCGTCGAGATGGAAGAAGAGGCCCAGATGGATGTCACTGATCTGAGCGATGCGAAAGCCCTCCATCTCCGGCCCGATCCCCGGCAGTGGCACCGGGATTTCCCGCACCACGATGGCGGTCCGTTCCACCAGCCCGCCGTAGGCGCCGGCCGCCGCCGCCAGCAGCGGATACAGCGCCGCCCCCCGCAGGAGCCGGCGGCGCTCCGCGTCCGGTTCCTCCGGCTGCCGTTGCAGGACAAAACGCACCATGCGCAGCAAAGCCACCAGCACGCCGAAGATGAGCTGCGTCATCCAGAAAATCGACAGCAGGATCAGCCCGGAACGTTGCGCCTCCACCGGCAGCGGCAGTCGCGGTCCCGCCAACAGGAGGGCGATGGAAACGACATCGAGAAAAAGCAGCCCGCCCCGGTACTTCGACAGCCGCCCGCCCGGCACCACAGCTCCCATGGCCCACCAGGCCAGCCCTGCCACGACGCTCAGCACCGTCAGCAGAATCAGCCAGAAAAACAGCATCGGTTCACCTCTTTCCTCAAAAACACAAAAAAGAAATGTTGCGGCGTTTCGCTTGCCTTTGCCGCAACATTCCGGAAAACGTCTCGCGACCTATTCTTCCCCGTCGCCGGTGGGGACGGTATAGACATGGGTGTCGCCGGCGTTGAGAGCCTGGGCGGCCTCGGCGGGGATGCCGTCGTCGGTGAATACGGAGTCCACCGCCTGGACCGGGAAGAGCGCCACGACGCCGCTCTGGGTGAATTTCACCGACTCGGCGAGGATGACGACCCGCCGGACGTTCTTCGCCATAGTGCGGATGGCCTCGGCCCGCATCAGATTGTTGCTCATGAAGCCGGCGCCGTTGAAGCCGTCGATGCCGACGAAGAGCTTATCGACGTAGAATTCATTGACGCAGCGCTGAATCATCGGCCCCACCATGACCTGGGATTCGTTCTGGTACTCGCCGCCCAAAAGAATCACATGGGCGCCGGGCGCCTTGCGGACGAAAGCGGCGATGAAAGCGGAGTTGGTGATGATGGTGACATCCCGGCGGTGGGAGACGAGTTCCTCCGCCAAAAGCGTGCAACAGGAGCCGGACTCGATCATCACCGTCTCGCCGTTGCGCACGGTCTCGGCCGCCCGCAGGGCGATGCGCCGCTTCGTCTCATAGTTGAAAGACAGATGGTTGGCGATGTCGTCGCTCTGGGCCATGGCCGCGAAGCCGTGCTCCCGGCGCAACAGGCCCATGCGCTCCAGCGTGCTCAGGTCCTTGCGGATTGTCACCTCGGATACCGCCAGCGCCCGGGCCAGCTCGGTGACGGCAACGCGGTTCTTCTCGTTGACGAGATTCAGGAGTTTCGTATGACGGATATGCACAGCGCTTCACTTCCTACCCCCGGCAGTGCCGGTCTGACAGAACGCGCGCGTAGCCCGCGCCGCATGATGGGAATGACGACCGGCAACGATACTCTGACCGCGCCCGTTCCGTTCCCGTGAAGAAATCCTTTCCAGATTATAGCACATCCGGGCTGGCATGTCAGCCACCCGGAACCGCCCGATGGGTTTGGCGCGGAAAACGCTATTGCCGCTTCGTTTTATTCGTGTCCAGCATATTCTCGCGTATGGAGGTTGTCCGGCGCGTCTGCTTCGCTTCGTAAAGGCACGCGTCCGCCCGCTTCAGGAGCTGCGACAGGTTCACGCTTGTTTCGCATTGGAATTCCGTAAGGCCGAGGGAGATCTCGACATAATACGGCTTGCGGCTTTTGGCGTTGTACTCCGCCGACAGGTTGCGAACCTTGGCCAGCATGTCTTCCGGCTTTTCGCCGGGCGCAAGGCAGGAGAAGACGACGAACTCGTCGCCGCCCATGCGCCCGATGACAGCGGAAGGACCGAACCCCTGCCGCAGGAGATCCGCCGCCGTCGTGATGGCGGCGTCGCCCGCCGCGTGACCGAGGGTATCGTTTATATGCTTCAGATGGTCAAGGTCAGCGAAAGCGAGGATGGCGCGTTCGGAGCTATGGCCCGCAATGGAAGAGTCAACGCGGCTGATGAACCCGAAGCGGTTCAAAAGCCCAGTCAGCTCGTCCTGCGTCGCCTTGCGCTCGTACTGCTGGCTTTGGTCGTTCAGTATGCGGATCAGGCGCTTTTGGTCGCGCTCCAGGAAGATGTACTGCAGAGCCGTTCCTGCCTGTATCGCCACGGCGAAAAGCGTCGGGATGTTTTCAAACGACGCCTCGACAGCCATCACCCCGTAAATCTCCCGGGCGGCAAACAGCGGGAAATACACGATGTTGCACGCTTCGCCTCTCAGATGTTCCTCCGGAACACAGTATGTTTCCGGCCGCTCTTTCTCATCGAAAATCCGGATTTCGCGCTCGACGTGATACCCGACAAGCTTCATGTCTTCCCACGGCGTACCGATGAAAAGCTGATGATTCATCGGATACGGATCGTCGAGGGAAAAAACCCATATATTGCCGAGTTTCAGATTCCTGACGGAATAGAACACCTTGTGCCACAGCCGGTCAACCTTATCTTCCTGCTGCAGGACGTCGCGGGCCATCGAGGTGATGAACCGGAGGCGTTTTTTCTGCCGGTCGTCGGCGTCATGGGTGCTGGAATCGTAGGTATGGACGGTCAGATTCACGGCGCGCTGCGCGAAATGGATGAGCTTCGGACTCATGTCATCGGGGCAGTTCCGCATCAGGGCCATGAAGAAGTACTGGATCGCGCGCAGGGAAGCCGGCAGCATGTCGCGGTAGGCGTCGGCCGCGGCGATCCTTTGGAACGCCTGGCGGAACGGGCTGATGGACAGGCTTTCGGCCGGATCGTTGAACGCCTGCCAGACCATCTTCACGACTTCGCCCAGCGACTGCCGCAGCAGCGCCTCGTCGGTATGCGCCCCGCAATCCTTCGCGGCCATGGACAGCAACAGGTTCGTCCAGGCCTCTTCGCTTTCCGGCATATTCTGCCGGGACCGGGCCACCTTCCGGCTCGTGCACGACATGGCTGACCCGCTCAGCCCGCAACCGCAGGAGCTCCGCACCAGAAGTGCCGGCGGCAGGGAAAGGAACGTATCGCCGCTGTCGCCCGGAGAAAGCGCCACGGCTTTTTTGACCGCCTCGTAACCAAACTTCGAGATGTGCGTTCGCACCGTGGTGAGCGGCGGATCGCACCGGCTCGCCTCGGAGATGTCGTCAAATCCGGTCACGGCTACATCGCGTCCCGGTTCCAACCCCTTGCTGCGGAGTTCCTGGCAGCACCCCATCGCCATCCAGTCGTTGGCGCAACAGATGGCTTCTATATCCGGACAGTTGGCAAGGAGCCGGCGGGTGGCGGCGATGCCCGAATGAAGCGTGTAGTCCCCGTAAATGATCCTGTCAGCGGGGACGGCAATGCCATGTTCTTCCATGACGCGCAAAAAGGCGCTCAGTTTCTTCTCCGCGCCGTAGTTTCCCTTCGTCCCGCCAATGAATCCCAAGCGCGTAAAGCCGTGCCTGACGACGAGATGCTCGGCGCAGGTGCGCATACCCGCTTCGCTGTCAACGAGAAGATGCGGGGCTTCCGCTGCCGCTTCCAGCACGAGCGTAGGGATGCTGTCAGCGAACTTGCGGATCCTTGACAGGATCTCGCCGCCCACATAGCTGCGTACCGTATCGAGCGAGAGGATGAGGCGGTCGAGGTGCTGGCTCGTCGCGTAATCAAAGATCTGGCTGAACATGAAATTCTCGGTCGTGTCATCGGTTTTTCGCATCGTGCCTATGTAAGCACGCTCGTACATGCCGGGAAAGACATGGAGGCTGACCGGCATTTCCCCGGCGGCCATCAGCATTCCCTGCAGGAGCATCCGCGCGTACGGCGTCTCTATGTGTCCGATCATCACGCCGATACGCGTTAATTTTTCATGCGGCATCGCGTTCCATCTCCTATCCTTCTGCACTGTGCAAAACAAAAAAACCCTCTTCCGCGTGGGCGAAAAAGAGCGAACCTTTGCCTGTTTCCACCCGCGGGAACGGATGGCGAAGCAAACCCTCCTCCCCGTCCTCGCAGGTCAAACGGTGATTGTCGATCAGGCAGGTCTCCAGGCTCCCAGGTCATCACTTGCCGGCGCCTTCCCTTTCCCGGTGGCGCTTGCCGGTTCGCTCGCTGTCACAGTGACGGGATCGCTCCGGATTTCCACCGGATTCCCTGTTGCGTCTTCCGACACCTGATCCAATCGTATGCAGTTGAAATCATAGTTTGGGATTATGGTAGCATTTCTCCGTGAATATGTCAATGAGATATTCACGATAGCTATGGTACACGATTCAACCCTGCGCGCTCTGGCGGATCTGTCCCTCGATGAGCCGGGCCACGGCGGCGGCCAACTGGTCCACCCGCTCGATGCGGGCAAAACTCTCGCCGAATATCTGCCGGGCCGTTTCGGCGGCACCGGCCACCTCGGATTGCAACAGGCCCACCACCCGTACACCCTGCCGCCGCAACGCGCGAACCTCGGCGGCGGTGTCGGCGGCAGCCGCTTCGCCGGTGTAGTCCCGGGCCATCGGCCTCACTGCTGCCCCGGGTATCGGATGATCATCGCTGGGCCGGGCGTCGGTCAGCACCAGGAGCAGCGGGACGCCGGTTCCCTCCTTCAGCAGGGGTCGCACCGCCCGCAGCGCCAGCCCGTCCCGGTTCCAGCCGGCGGCGGCATAGTCAAAGACGGCGCCGTTGTCCGCCGCGTCGAAGGATTTCATACGGTGCAGCACCGTCGAACCCGCCAGGCTGCAAAAAGCGACAATCTGTAAAGGAATCCCCGCCTGGGCAAGCGCCGCCGCGATGATGTAGGCCTGGGTGGCAATCTCCGCCTGCTGCCCGGCCCGTGAATAGGAAGCGTCCAGCAGCAACGTCACCGAGAAACCGGCGAAACGGACCGACCGGCTGGCGGTGAAAACGCGCCCGTCCTGCCGGTAAAGGGCCTGCCAGACAAAGCGTGGGCAGAAGCGGCCCCGTCCGGCCCGAAGCGGAATAGGCTCGCGGCAGACGGCCAGCGTGTTCAGGATGCGCCCGGCCAGGCGGCGAATCGCCACCCGACAACGAGCCCCCTGGGCGCGAAACGCGGCCAGATTCGCCGCCCGCTGGCCCTCGTCCCGTCGGCTGGCGGCGAAGTAGAGGTGGACTTTTCGATGAATCCCGGTGCAGAAGGCCTGCTCATAGGTCCGGCGCGTTTCCTCCGCCAACAGGGGCCGGGGAAAGAGCTTCAGCATCTTGACAGGATTGTCCGGGGGCGCGTTCCCGAGGAGCTTTTCCACGATTCCCGGCGCTCCGGCCGGGCTGCGGCCGCTAACCAGCCGGGGCGTTACCGTCTCTTCCGGCGGGGTCGGCAAAAGCCGGCGCAGGAGCGCCGCCAGACCCGCCCCGACGGAAAACCGAAGCCCCCGGCAAGAGCGCCCGACACCGTAGCGAAAGACAAAGAAGCGGCGCAGGACGTCCCGCAACGCCGCAATGATGTCCTCCGTCGTCATGGCGCCGTCAAAGGCCAGCGCGTCGTAAAGCCGCTTTTCCCACGGGTTCAAAAGTCCCGGGGGCTGGCCGAGGACGGCGCGGCAACGGGCTGCCTTCAGAGCGTGAACGAGGTCGTCCCGCATCATCAGCCGTTGCATCGCCAGGTCCTCATTGTCTGCGAGATAACGGGCGGCGTGCTGCCGGCGCAGGATAACCAGCGCCGGCCGATTGCTCCGGCAATGGTCATAGGCGGCACTCTCCAGTGCCAGCCAGTAAAGGCCGGAGAAGGTCCGCCCCAGCCAGGAGGTATCCAGTTCCTCCCGGAATGCCGCCAGCGCCGCGGCGTCATAACAGCGGTACGTCAGACCGACGATGGCGTTGAGGTAGAGGTCGGGGCTGCCGTCCTCATGGAAGCCCAAAAAGTCCGGCAGGAAATCGTAGCGGCCGGCAGCGGACCAGATGATGTTCAGGGCCCGCCGTTCCCGCGCCCCCCGGGCAAAGATGGCGTCCACGGCTAGTCCTCGAAGACCCGGGCCGGCGCCAGGTCCTCCGGCAGCGACAGGTCGAGCAGATCGTCCACCAACGCCCGCTCATCCCGGTCAAACACCTTGTTGGCGATGCCCATGGCCAGCGCCGTGCGAGCGGACAGGCCGGCCCGGACCAGTGCCAGCGCCGCCAGGAGCCCCCGCAGGTCCACCGCCTGGGTGGAAATCTCGCCGCTCTCGCACTTTTGCTGCAAATCCCGGAACAACGAGATAAACGTCTGCCGTGCTCCGGAGCGCAGCGCCGGGAATTCCTGCGCCAACAGCCGCTCCAGGTCTTCCGCGCCGATGGGTTCAAGCTGCAGGACGACGAAGCGGGAGGCCAGCGCCTCGTTGAGCTCGCGGGTGCCGGCGTAGCCGTGGTTCATGGTGGCGATGAAACGGGCCGCCGGATGAAGCGCCAGCCGGTCGTACCCGGGCACGTCCATGACCCGGCGGAAATCCAGCAGCGAATGGAGCACCGCCAGCGCCTCGTTGCGGGCCATGTTGATCTCGTCGAGGATGCCGAAGCCGCCGGCCCGGGCGCATTCATAGACCGGCCCGGGGCGGAAAATCACCCGCCCGTCGGCAAAGGAATCGGAACCGATCAGAAACGACGCGTCCATATTGATGTGCAGCGACACGTTCCAGTCCGGCCGGCCGAAAGCCGCCGCCAGATTCTCCGCCAACACGTTCTTGCCCGTGGCCTTGACGCCGGAAAGGAGCAGATTCTCCCCCGCCAGCAGCGCCGCCGCCGCCTGCTCGATGGTCCGCCGCCCGTAAAAATGATAGCGGGGCGCCACCACCGCCCGCTCTCCCGTCCAGGGATATCGGGCCCGGTACGCCTCGACGCCCTCGATGAGGGCCGCGTCCACGCCCTGCGACCGCCAAAAATTCAGCATACGATTCACCTCATGCACAATCGTTATTCGCCGCCGGTCCGTTAAATCTTTGCCGGGCAACCATGCCCCGGAAAGATCTCCGGCGGTCCCTTTCAGATATTTCTAATTTACGGCTCAATGGATTCTAATATCCCGCTGCTATACTGAACCTGACCCAAAAAAGAATGTCTCTCTTTGGAAAGGAAGATGTAAAATGAAAACGATGGTTAGACAAACGGTCGCGGGATTTCTGGCGGGCTTTTTGCTCATGGGCGGCGGCCTGGCGGCCGGAACCGCCCTGGCCCACGGCTTCGGCCCCGGCATGGGACACGGCATGGGCCCGGGCATGGGACATCCCGGCATGGAGTGCCAGGGCGAATTTCCCCGGCCGATGATAGACATGGATGGCATGGCCAAACGGATTGCCGCCGAGTTCGGCGTCGATGAAAACGAAGTCCGGACCGCGCTCGACGCCCGGCGGGATTTCCGCGACATCGGCCAGGCGGCGATGCTGGCGAAAATCAGCGGCAAGTCCTTCCAGGATGTGCTGGCCATGAAGACGAGCTGGTTCGACGTGGCGAAATCCCTCGGCATCACCCGGGAACAGATGCGGGACGCGGTCCGGGAACACACCGCTAACCATATCGCCCAGCGCTGCGATGCGGAGCCGGCGAAAATCCTCGCACTCCTGAAAGACGGCTACCAGCCCTTTGACATCGGCTTTGCCGCCCGTCTGGCCAAAGCCAGCGGCAAAGACGTGAAGGACGTGCTGGCCATGAAGAAGATCAACAACCGCTGGATGGATGTGGCCCGGGAACTGAAGGTGGACAAGGACGCCCTGCCGCCCGGCGAAGCCCCGGACGAAGGCGCCGACACGGAAGTGATGTTCTGATATCCATCCTCTCCCGGAGAATCACCGAAACAAAACCGAACGAATCCCCCCGGCGGGGGAAGTAAAAAACGAGGCTGCCGCGAAGTCAGAACGCGGCAGCCTCGTTGTTTTTTCACCAGTATCAACCGGCGCCGGAGAAGAACCAGACCCGGGTCTCGTCGTTTTCCTTCGCCTTGTAGAGGGACGTATCCGCCCGCTTGAACAGGCTCTCGGCATCCATTCCTTCATAGCCGAAGGCTACGCCCATGCTGACGGAAATGGCCGGCGTTCCCGGCGTCTCCTCGCGCAGGCGCTCGTTGATCTTGCGGCCCTTGGTGCGGATGAGCTCCTGCAGGGAAGGATCGGCGTGTACCATGATGACGGCGAATTCATCGCCGCCGATGCGGCAGACGAAATCCTGGGTGCGGAAACTGCAGAAAAGCGCGTCCGCCACTTTCATCAGCACCCGGTCGCCGGCGTCATGACCAAAGGAATCATTCACCTGCTTGAATTTGTCCAAATCGAAGAGCAGCAGGGCCGAGGTCTCCAGGTCCACGTTTTCCAGCAGGAAATCGTAGCCCCGGCGGTTGTAAAGCCCCGTCAGCTTATCATGGGTCGCTTCGTACGTCAGCTTCTCCTGACTCTGCTGGTTCGTATGGTGCATAAGGTTGTATGTCTTGGCCAGGAACCGGACCTCATAGGCGCCGTCCAGCGGGATGTCCTTCTCGTCGCGGATCATCCCGACGCACCGCTGCAGCGGGAAGATGACCAGCCGGGCGGTCAGGAACACGATGCCGAGCATGATCCCAATCAGCAGGACGGTCAGCAGATGCTCCATGGCCACCTGATGTTCCAGATTGACGGCGGAGGCCCGCTGTTTATTGGCCAGCTCCACCTCCAGCGCCGCCAGGCAGCTCTGCATGTGGCTGAAAATCGCTTCTTTCTGGGCGTGGTATTCATTATCGAACAGCAGGGCCGTGGCCGCTTGCTTCTTCTCGCTGTCCGTCAACGCCTGATCTTCAGGCGTCAGCTCTACCCGGCGGATTTCCTCCGGCATCGTGCCGATGTTGTGACCGTAAGCCTCCGCCGTCAACCGGGCCGCGTAAAACTCGCGGTTCATGAGGTTCATGGACTCCGCCATGGCGCCGTTCAGGCTGTCATAGGCTTCGGTGTCCTCGTGGTTCAGTGCCAGATCCTCCAACGCGCGGTCGCGGCGCCGGGTCACCTTCGCTTCCTCGAAATAGCGTTGAAGATACTTCAGGTCGCCGGTCACGGCAAAACTGCGAATCTCCTCCGTCAGGTAATCGGAGGCCAGCTGCAGGTCGTAGGCGCTCATCCGCCAGGAAATCAGGTTCTGTGTGGTCTCATGTGTATTGCGATAGATCTCCGATGTCTGGCGCATGGAAAAGAACAGGACCAGAGAAATCAGGACGGCGACGAGGAACATGCAGATATTGAGTTTTCGCAGCGATATGCCGCGCTTGAAGACATTATTCAGCATATTCATGATAGCCGGTGGGACGTCCTTTTCTGAAAAATAAATGGATACTTCTATATTATACGGAGGCGACAAAGATTGTCAAGGCTTCGTCAATAGAGAATATCCGGCGTCTCACTTCATTTTTGTCCCGGCTCCGGCGCGTCCTGCCCTTTTCCGAACAGCGCCCGGGCGAAATCCTCGGCTACAAAGGGACGCAAGTCTTCGACGGCTTCGCCGACGCCGATCCACTTGATGGGGATATTGAGCTCCGCCTTGATGCCAATGACCACGCCACCCTTGGCGGTGCCGTCGAGCTTGGTGAGGGCGACGCCCGTGACCGGCGCCGCCTGGGTGAAGAGCTTCGCCTGGCTCACGGCATTCTGCCCGGTAGTGGCGTCCAGCACCAGCAGCGTCTCATGGGGCGCACCGGGAATCTCGCGCTTGATGACGCGGTTGATTTTCTCCAGTTCCGCCATCAGATTCGCTTTCGTCTGCAGGCGACCCGCCGTATCGACGATGAGGATACCGGCGTCCCGGGCCTTGGCTGCCTTCACCGCGTCATAGACCACCGCCGCCGGATCGGAACCCTCTTCGTGACGAATGACCTCTGCCCCGGTGCGCTCGCCCCATATCTGGAGCTGGTCGATAGCAGCGGCCCGAAAGGTATCCGCCGCCGCCAGCACGACCTTCTTTCCATAATAATTGTAGAAAGCGCTGAGTTTGCCGATGGTGGTGGTCTTGCCGGCGCCGTTGACGCCGACGATCAGCATGACCGTGGGACCGTTGGCCGCCATGCGGACGCCGGCCCCGCCGGCCACCAGGATCTCGGTGATCTTTTTCTCCAGGAAGGGCTTGAGGTCCTCGGGGCCCTTGATTTCCTTCTGTTTGATGCCTTTGCGCACCGCCTGCATGAGCTGCTCCGTCGTGGTCACGCCCACGTCGGCCATGATGAGGATTTCCTCCAACTCGTCCAACAGGTCGTCGCTGATGTCGGCGTAGCCCAGGATCGTCTTCTCGATTTTCGCCGTCAGGGACTCCCGCGTCTTGGCGAGGCCCTGCTTCAGCCGGTCAAAAAAACCCATTTGCTTGTCCCCTTTCCCAAAACCTGTACGATGTCCGCGCTCAGGCGGAAATATCTTCGAGCTTCACGGACAAAATCTTTGAAACGCCGGCGTCCTCCAGCGTCACGCCGTACATGGTATCCGCCGCTGCCATCGTGCCCTTGCGGTGGGTGACGATGACGAACTGCGTCTCCTGTGAGAACTCCTGCAGGAAACGACCGAAACGGGCGATATTCGCCTCATCCAGCGGCGCGTCGATCTCGTCCAGCACTGAAAAGGGCGCCGGCCGAACCTTGAGAAACGCGAAGAGCAGCGCGATGACCGTCAGCGCCCGCTCGCCGCCGGACAGTGCCGATAAGTTCTGCTGCTTCTTGTCCGGCACCTGCACCACGATCTCGACGCCGGACTCCAGCACGTTCTTCTCGTCGGTCAGGAAGAGTTCCGCCTTGCCGCCGCCGAAAAGCGCCGTGAATATCTCATGGAAATGCTTCTGTATCTGGGCAAAAGCCTCTTTGAACTGGCGCGTCATCGTCGCGTCCATCTCCCGGATGATGCGGTCGAGGTCCGCCCGGGCCTTTTCCAGGTCCTTCATCTGGTTCTGCATGAACTCGTAACGCTGACTGAGCTTCTCATACTCGTCGATGGCCCCGGGATTCACCGCCCCGAGAGCGGCGATGCGCTCCTCCAGCGAGCGCCGTTCCTCTTTGAGGCGCCGCTCGGGAATGTCCAGCGCCAGTGCTGCCGCTTCGGCCGGCGAAAGCTGGTACTCGTCCTTCAGCATGGCCTCGCACTGCTCCGTCTGAAAGCGACGCTTCGACTGCGCCAGCTCCAACTGATGCAGCTGCTCCTGCACCCGGGCGACAGCCTGACGGGCCAGGCGGACAGCGCCCTCGTTTTCCTCCCGGGCCGCTACCTTTTCCATCCGGGCGGCGTAGATAGCCTGATGTTCCTTGTCCTTGGCCGCGTACTCCGCTTCCAGGGCCGCCGCCTCCTGGCGGAACGCCCCGATCCTTTCCGCGCCCTCGGCCAGGCCCGATTCCAGTTGCTCCGCCTCCTGCCGGTTCTTCGTGATCTCCTCCGTCAGCCGGCTGAGCTCCCGGTCCTTCGTCAGCACCATCGTCCGGCTCGTCGTGGCCCGGTTGCCGAGTTCCGCTGCCGCCAGCTCGCGCTGATTGATGAGCTTTCCCTGGCTGTCGGCGTCGTCCTCCAGATCGGCGAGGTTTTCCTCCGCCTCCCGGACCTCGCGTGCGAGCTGCGTCTGCCGGTTCTCCGCCTCCCGGAGTTCACGGACGACCTGTACCCGTTTTCCCTGCGCCCGGGCGAAGGATTCTTCGCGCCGCGCCGCCAGTGCCTTCATGGCATCAAGCTGCACATCGTCCGCCGCTACCCGGTCCGCCAGGAGCTTCCGGTTCGTCCCTGTCTCCGCCTCGGTGACGCGCAGGTCATCGAGCTTCTCCTTCGCCTCGGCCGCTTGCTGCTCGCTGGCCGCCGCTTCCTTGACCGCCGCGTCGTATGCTGCCTGCTCCTTTTCCTGCTCCGTCTGCCGCTTCGTCAGGCTCTGCCGTAGCGTCTCAATCTCGCCGCCACGATTCAGGAAGCCCGACTCCCGGCTCTGCAAACTGCCGCCGGTGATGGAGCCACCGGGGCTCAGGAGCTCGCCCTCCAGGGTCACGATCCGCAACCGGTATCCCTGCTGCTTCGCCACCTGCAAGGCATGGTCCATCGTGTCCACCAGCAGCGTCCGGCCCAGGAGAAACTCCACGACTTTCCGGAACTTCTCCGCCGCCGTCACGACCTCGCTCATATAGCCGATGACCCCCGCCTGCCGCCGGACCTTTTCCTCCGGCGCCGACCGCGGTGTCAGCGTATCCAGCGGCAGAAACGTCACCCGCCCGGCCCGCGCCCGCTTCAGGTACGCGATGGCCTGCCGCGCCGTCTCGGCGTCTTCCGTCACGATATTCTGCTGGGCGGCGCCCAGCGCCACCTCGGCCGCCGTCAGATACTTCGCCGGAATTTCCAACAGCTCCGCCACCGCGCCGGCAACGCCCTTGCGCCATCCCTCCCTGGCCGTCAGCACCATCTTCGCTGCCTTGCCGAAGCCCTCATAATCCTTCTGCATGCGCTCCAGCGTCGCCAGCTTCGCCCCTGCCTGGTCGATGAACTGTTGCCCCATCCGAAGCGTCTGTTGACGGGCGCGCATCGAATCCCGCAGTTTCCTCTGCCGTGTTTCGGCATCCTGCCGGGCCGTTTCCAGCGCCGCGTGGGTCTGCGCCTGCGCCTGCGCCTGCGCCTCCAGCTCCGCCAGCTTCTTCTGGTTCTGCGTCAGTTCCTTCTCCAGCGTCTGAATCCGGGCTGCCTCTTCCTCCCGGTTAGTGCTGTCATTCGCCATGCCCTGGTCCAGGAGATCGAGCTCGCCCTTTTTCGTTACCGCCGCCCGCTGCGCCTCCGAAAAGCTCTGACGCAGCGCCTGGGTATTCTCCTTCTGCGCCCGGACCTGCTCTGCCAGCCCCCGGGCCTTTTCTTTCTCTTCCTGGAGTTTCTGATCCGCGGCCGCCTTTTCCTCGAGGCAGGCCGCTTCCGCTTTGGCGTACTCCGTCCGTTCCTTTTCCGCCGCCGCCTGCTGTTGGCGTAGCGAATCCAGCTGTTCCTTCAGCCGCCGCTGATTCTCGTCGTGCTGCTGGCGGTGCACTTCCAGCACCCGGATCTCGTTCTCCGCCTTTTCCTTGCGGCTCCGTATCGCCTCCCGCTCCCCGGCGCAGGCCTGCAGATCCTGCTCCAGCTTCACGATGGCCGTCGCCAGCGTCTCCCCTTCCGCCTCCCTGGCACCGAGCTGCGCCCGTGCCTCGGCTTCCTCTTCCTGCCGCTGCCGGATGGTCTCCTGACCCTCCGCTTCCTCCTGCCGGAAGCGTTCCTGCTGGCGGAAAAGCTCCGTCACCTTCACCTGACGGTACTCCTCCTGCCAGGCGTTATACTGCCGGGTTCGTGCCGCCTCTTCCTCCAGCGGCCCCAGGCGGCTTTCCACTTCCTGCTGCAGGTCTGCCACCCGCGTCAGATTCTTCTCCGTATCCTCCAGCTTCCGCAGCGACTCCCGCTTGCGGTCGCGGTACTTCGTGATACCCGCCGTCTCCTCGAAAAACAGCCGCCGCTCCTCCGGGCGGCTGTTCAATATCTCGTCGATCTTGTTCTGGCCGATGACCGAAAGCCCGTCATGCCCGAGACCGGTATCGGCAATCAGGGCATAAATATCCTTCAGGCGGCAGGGCGCCTTGTTGATGAAGAACGCCCGCTCCCCGGAGCGGAACAGGCGGCGGGTGATGACCACTTCCTGGAAATCCACCGCCATATCACCCTCATTGAGCAGCGTCAGCGAAACCTCCGCCACCCCCAAGGCCCGGCGTTCCGTGCTGCCGGTGAAGATGATATCCTCCGCCTTCATCCCGCGCAACGCCCGGACATTCTGCTCCCCCAGCACCCAGCGGATAGCGTCGGTGATATTGCTCTTGCCGCTGCCGTTGGGACCGACAATCGCTGTAACGCCGTTATTGAACTCTATCTCTATCTTATCGGCAAAGGACTTGAACCCGTATGCCTCCAGCCGCTTCAACTGCAAACCGTTCACCAGCCTGATTCAGATTTAACTTTATTATTTTACCATCAAAGAAGGGAATAGGGAAGGGCGAGATTGGAAACGTGTGAGTGGCGGAAACGACCGATCATTTGAGGAGGCAAACCATATATTGCCGGGCGCGCCGCCACCGTGTACAATATAGGAAAGATTCCGGCGATTTCTTTTCATGATGGGAGGTCCATGACGATGATCGACGAGCACGAGTGGCGTAGCGTGCTGCAAACGGCGCAAGACGGGACGATTTCCAAAGCGGCGAAAAACCTTTATGTTTCGCAGCCCTCGCTGTCGCAGTGCATCAAGAAAATCGAGAACGAGCTCGGCATGAATATCTTCGAGCGCGGGCAGACACCGCTGCGGCTGACGGAAGCCGGGCGCGCGTATGTGGAGGCGGCGCAGCGCATCCGGGACATCCGCCAGTCGCTGCTAAGGCAGGTGGACGATCTCTCCGAGCTCCGCAACGGGCAACTGCGGATCGGTAGCTCACGCACCCGCACCGCCTGCCTGCTGTCGGAGGCAATGGTGGCGTTCCATCAGCGGTATCCGAACATCCGGCTTTCCATCGTTGAGACGTCCACGGCGCGGCTTCAGGAGCATGTGCTGCAGGGCAACGTGGACTTCGCGCTGCTATATGAGCCCCTCGACCAGAGCGCGTTCAGCGTCGTTCCCATCCGGGACGAGCAGGTGTTTCTCGCCGTCCCCGCCGGGCCCCCGCTGACGCAACCCTATGGCGGCATGCAACCGGAGCCGTACCCGCAGGTTTCCTTTGCCCGCTTCGCTGACGAGCCTTTCATCGCGCTGAAGCAGGGCCGCTGCATGGCCTCCATTTTCGGCCGGCTCTGCCAGCAAACGGGCATCACGCCACCGGTGGTCTTCGAGGCCGACAGCATCCTGAGCGCGGCGGAGCTTTGCGCCCAGGGGCTGGGGGCGACGCTGGTCACGGATATGATCATCGACCACGGCCTCTGGCACCGGCGGCCGTTCTTCTTCGCGTTGGAGGAGCCGGTGGAGCCGCGCCGCCTCGCCGCGGCCTACGGGAAGCGCCAGGCGTCGCTGCCGCGCGCCGCCCGGATTTTCCTCGAGTTCCTGCATTGAATCGTTGTGTCCGGAAGAAAAAGCCGGGCGGTTTTCCCTTTTTGGGGGGCCGCCCGGCTTTATATTTTGCCCGGTATTCGTTTTTTCAATACGCGGTATAGGCAGGATGTATTTTACCGGCATGCCGGTCGCGTGATACAATTTTCCCAACAGGTGAATATTTAATCGGAAAAATTCAAAAGGAGGTTCATCATGCCGAAAACGATTTCACGCCGTTCCTTCCTGAAAGGGGCGGCGGCGGTGGGCATCGCGCTGACCGCGGGGGGATGTCTGCCCTGGAACGGCAACAACATTCCCGAGAAGGTACAAAAGGGAGAGGTCACCTACGACGTGCTGGTCATCGGCAGCGGCGGCGCCGGTATGCGCGCGGCGCTGGCGGCGGCCGTGGACAACAAATGCAAGGTCGCGGTGATGACGAAGCTCATGCCGACGCGCAGCGCTTCCACGATGGCGCAGGGCGGCATGAACGGCGTGACGAAGGTCTCGGACCCCGAGGACAGCATAGAGTCCCATATCTTCGATACCATCAAGGGCGGCGATTACCTCTGCGACCAGGACGCCGTCGCCTATTTCGCCGAGCGCGCCGGGCAGAACATCTTCGAGATGGACTTCATGGGCTATCCCTACAACCGCCAGAAGGACGGCGCTTTCCACCAGCGCAAGATGGGCGGCTCTTCGCACCCCCGCGCCTCGTATTTCGAGGACCGGGCCGGCCACGCGATGATCCATACGCTGTTCGAGCAATGCCTGAAGCACGACATCGACTTCATCTCCGAGTGCCAGATGCTGGAAATCAGCATGGACAAGGAAAAGCTCTGCGGCGTCATCGCCATGGATATGCGCAGCGGCAATCTCATCGGCGTCGCCGCCAAGACCGTCATCATCGCCACCGGCGGCTACGGGCGCGTGTACTGGATCCGCACCTCGAACCCCTACAGCTCCACCGGGGACGGCATCGTAGCCGGCATGAACATCGGCATCCCGTTCAAGGACCCGGAGATGGTGCAGTTCCATCCCACAGGGCTCTCCGCCAACGGCGTCCTGCTCTCCGAGTCCAGCCGGGCCGAGGGCGCGTACCTCATCAACGGCCCCGGCGAGCGGTTCATGGGGAAATACGCGCCGGAAAAGAAAGAGCTGGCCACCCGCGACATCGTGGCCCGGGCCATCGCCACCGAGATTGAGGAAGGGCGCGGCGTCGGTCAGGGCATCCACGCCGGCGTCTATCTCGATTTCCGTCACATCCCGGCGGAGCGCATCCACGAGCGCCTCGGCCAGGTCCGCGACCTCTCCAGGCGGTTCGCGGGCGTGGACATCACGAAGGAAATGGTCCCCATCAGCCCGACTTGCCATTACTCGATGGGCGGTCTGGAAATGGCGGATTTCCACACCGGTACCTCCCGCGTTCCCGGCGTCTTCGTTGCCGGCGAATGCAGTTGCGTTTCCATCCACGGTGCCAACCGTCTGGGCGCGAACTCCCTTTCCGAAGTGCTGGTGTTCGGCCACACGGCAGGGGACGGCGCGGCAGCCTACTCCAAAGAGCACGGCTATGAGGGCAACCGGGACAAGCTCAAAGAGGACTGCGAGAAATGGCGGCTGAAGTTCAACGTGGTCACGGCCCGGGACCGCTCCGCCGGCAAGACCGTCCCCGAAATCCGCGACGCCATGGTCAACACGATGTGGTACAAGGCGGGCGTCTTCCGCGACGAGACGCACCTGCGGGAAGCGGAGCGCGAGCTGGCGTCGCTGGAGAAGGAATACGAGCACTGCTATGTCGGCGACCCGTCCTTCATATATAATACCGCCTTCGCCCAGTATATCGAGCTCGGCAACCTGCTCCAGATCGCCCACAGCATCGTGCAGGGCGCGATTGCGCGCAAGGAGAGCCGCGGCGGCCATTCCCGCCGGGATTACCCGAGGCGTGATGACAAGAATTTCCTGAAGCACACCCTGATCTTCAAGAAGGACGGCGCCTACCGGACGGAGTACAAGGACGTCGTCATCACAAATATGAGCCGAAGGAAAGGAAGTATTGAGATGGACGCGATACTGAAAATACACCGTTTCGTCGCCGGCGATTCCTGGGTGCAGGAATACAAGGTGCCGGTCACCGTCGGCATGACGGTTCTCGACGCCCTCACCGCTGTCAAGGAAAAGCAGGACCCGACGCTTTCCTTTACCTGCTCCTGCCGTTCCAGCATCTGCGGCGCCTGCGCCGTGCGCGTCAACGACAACGCCGAGCTTTCCTGCGAGGTCCTGGTGGAAAGCCTCCTGAAACGATATGACACCAACACCCTGACCATCAAGCCCCTGGGGAATTTCCGCGTCATCCGCGACCTCATCGTGGACTGGGACCCGAAATACGCTACCCTCAAGAAAATCAAGCCGTCCCTCGAACCCAAGACGGAATTCTCGGCGGAAAAGGGTTGCAAGCAGTCGCCGGAGGATTTCAACCGCTTCAAGAAGTTCGCGGGCTGCATCCTCTGCGGCTCCTGCGTCTCGGAGTGCAACAAGAACACGCTGAACAGCGAAGACTTCCTCGACCCCTTCGTCTTCGTCAAGGCGGAGCGGCTGGTGGCCGATTCCCGCAACCGCACGCCGGAGGAACACCTGAAGGCGGTGCAGGAGGCGGGGCTCTGGCGCTGCTTCAACTGTCAGGAATGCACGGCGAAATGTCCCAAGGGCCTCGATCCGGCGGGGGCCATCGAGAAACTCAAGGAAGCGACGTTCCGCTTCGGCCTCAAGCAGGGCGTCGGCGGCAACCACGCCAAGGCAATCTACGACGACATTTCCGACTCGGGCATGCTGGACGAATCCAAGCTCAACATCAAGTCGGAGGGCATCTTTAACGCGGCCCTGCGCTTCCCGATGGCGGTGCGCCTGATGAAGACGGGCAAGATGAACCCGCTGGAATCCCACCCGGTGAACCCGGAAATCAAGACCATCCAGGCCATCGTCAAGAAGGCGGAAAAGGAGGCGCTGTCATGAAATACGCGTTTTTCCCCGGCTGCGTGCTCAAGGGCGCGGCGGCGGAGGCCTACACTTCCGTGAGCAAGGTCTGCGAAGCGCTGGGCATCGAGCTCGTGGAGATCGAGAACTGGACCTGCTGCGGGGCGTCCCACGCCCAGGGCGTCAACGATCTCGCCGCCCTCGCTGTCAACGCGCGCAACATTTCCATCGCCGAAAACCTGAAACTCCCCATCATGACCATCTGCAACACCTGCACCCTGCAGCTCCGTATGGCGAAGCAGCGCCTCGACAAGGACAAGGCCCTGCGGGAAAAAGTCAACGGTATCCTGAAGGACGCCGGCCATCCCTATCCCTACCAGGGCACCTCGGAAGTCACGCATCTCCTGTGGGTGCTGGACAAGCACCCGGAGCTCCTCAAGGGAAAGGTCAGGCACCCGCTGTCGAAGATGAAGGTCGCCGCCTACTACGGCTGCCATATCCTGCGCCCCGAGGACGTCATGAACCACGAGGACGGCCGCAACCCGAAATCCATGGAGCGCCTGATAAAGAGCCTCGGCGCCACCAGCGTGCCCTTCGACGAGAGCCGCAAGTGCTGCGGCTTCCACGCGCAGCTGGCGGCGGAGCACGACGTCCTCAAGGCCACGGGCCAGATCACGGACAGCGCCGCGAAAGCGAAGGCCGACGTGCTGGTGACACCCTGCCCGCTCTGCCAGATGCAGCTTGACATGAACGCGCCGGAGGCCCGGGACGCCGTGGGCTCGAAGGCGGAACTGCCCATCCTGCACCTGCAGCAGCTCATCGGCTTCGCGCTGGGCATGAGCCCCGAAGAAATGGGCTTTGGCCGCCATATCTCCGGCAAGGACAAGCTGAACAAGGCTTTGTTCACAAGCTAAGGCACCGGCCGCCGCGCCCATCACGATAAACACGGAATCCGCAAAAGGAGGACAAGCAAATGTTTGGCTTAGGAGTACCCGAGCTGGTGCTGATCCTGATCATCGGCCTCGTCGTCTTCGGCCCCGGCAAGCTGCCCTCGGTGGGCCACGCGCTGGGCCGCAGCCTGCGCGAGTTCAAGACCGCCGTGGCCAGCGACGGCAAAGAGATTGCCGCAGGTACCGACCGCGAAACAGCCCGCGAATCATAGGAAACAAAAAAAGCCGCCGCTTTCCCCGAAAAGGGAGAGCGGCGGCTTTGGCTATGGAACGTAATTTTTAGGAGGGGGACATTGAAGATCACCACTTGTCAGAGAAAATGATTCAATGATATGCAAGCCCGTTTTCTTCGGCAATGCGGATAACATCATCCCTTGTCGTTTCCGCCAGCTCGGAAATTTCGTCATAGGAGAACTTTTTCTTCAGCAGATTGATGACGATTCGCAATGTCTTTTGCTCCATACCCTTCTTTTCGCCCTTCTCCATACCCTTCTCCATGCCCTTCTCAAAAATCCCTTCGCTCAGATTGCACATGGTATTCATCTCCTCTTCCATGTCCAATGTCACGTCGATATCATATTTGCTTTGCAACAGCTTCTTCTTCTCCGCCGCCGATTTCCTTGTTTCCGTGAACAGGAGCTGCAGCAGCGCCAGCATCCGGTTCCGCACCGGGCCGTTTGCCAGGTACACCATTACGATACCTTCGCTTGGGCTCGCTAAGTGTCCATATTATACCACCTTCTCCTTTTGAAAGATAGCGGAACAAACGCACAAACGGCGCAAGGAGCAGATTAGAGATGTCCTTTTGAATATTTCCGGAACGAAAAAAGGAAATTTCCATGTGCAAAATTTTACATCTCGTCTGTGGTATGCTATCATCACAAAAACGAAACGGGGGGATGGAGATGCTGTATTACAGCTTCAGGATTGATTGCGCGTATGCCGGGGAGGAGTCGCTGGCGATGGCGTTCAGGAAAACCCGCCGCGAGGGCGGCGAGGCGGTGGCCAGGCTCAACGCGATTTTGTGCGCGGCGTATGAGGAGGGGCGATACACCTTCATTTGCTGTGGGAATCCGGGTTCATGGCAGATGGCGGCCGCTTTCGGAGAAAAGGACAAGGTATCGGTGCCGTTCCTGCGGGAGTTCCTGAAAACGCCGCTAAAAGAGAAGGGCGGCGTGAAGGAATTTTCCCTGTCCAATCTCCATGAGATCACGGCTGCGGAATTCCAGAACGACCTCGAGAAGGCAGATAATCTCGATTTCCTCGATGATTGCCGGCGGGTGATTCACAACGCCCATGTCGATATTTTCGACAACCGGCAGTTCAAGCTGCGGGAAGAGATTCAGGAGGAAGCGGCAATGACCAAAAAGGACGCGCTGGCCCGCGCCCGGGAAATCCTGGCGGATCAGAGCCTGTTGGACGAGCTGGGGCGCATTTACTCGGCGGAGAACGTGACATCGTTCCACGGCCATCCCGTCCATTACAAGATCACCGCGGGAGGCCAGCCGTCGGCCATGGCCATCGTGCGCCTGCTGGCAGGGGCGCTCCATGCGCGGGGACGCCTGCTCGGCCGCCGTATCAGTATCGTCAGCGAAATCACGGAAGACTGCTACGACGAATCGGACATGGACAATCTTTTCAAGAATGCCGCCGGGACGACCGTCGTGATCGATCTGCGGGGCTCGAATGAGGCCCCGGCGAACTACGCTTCGGCCTATGAACGGGTGACGCAGTACATCGCCGATAAGGTCCGGGACCATCATCATAATGTCCTCTGTATGTTCATCGAGCATACCGATAATCCGGGATTCGCGCCCTCACTCATCGCCAAAGCCGAGGAGCATATCGGCCTCATCCCGATTTCCGAGGGCGTAGGGAACCGCCGGAATGCCAGGGCGTATCTGCACCGCCTGGTGAAAGAGGCCGATTTCGAGGTCATGGATGACAAGGAGATTGACGAGGCGCTCCGGGAGAAGCATTCCTATACCACGTCGGAGCTTTACCGTATCTACAATTCCTTTTACAAGGGCGGATTGAAGAACAAGCTCTACCGGGCCTACCGGAAAGTGGAATTCGCCACGGTCAAAAAGGAAATGATCGAGGGGGACGCCTACGAACGCCTCCAGGCGATGGTCGGCCTCGACAGCGTGAAGGCGATCGTCCATCAGATTATCGCCGCCCACAAGGTGGAAAAGATGCGCCGGGAAATGGGAATGGCCAGGCAGAGCCGCTCGCTGCATATGATGTTCACCGGCAACCCGGGCAGCGCGAAAACCACCGTCGCCCGGCTCCTGGCGGAAATCCTGAAAAAGGAGGGTGTACTGGCAAGCGGCGCCTACGTCGAATGCGGCCGGGGCGACCTGGTCGGCAAATACGTCGGCTGGACGGCGCCGACGGTCAGCGAGAAGTTCCGCCGGGCCCGGGGCGGCGTACTGTTCATCGACGAGGCGTACGCCCTGGTGGACGACAAGGACGGCCTGTATGGCGACGAGGCAATCAACACCATCGTCCAGGAGATGGAAAACCACCGCGACGATGTGCTCGTGATCTTCGCCGGCTACAAGGAGAAGATGAAGCAATTCCTGGCGAGGAACGAGGGCCTGCGGAGCCGCATCGCCTTCCATGTCGATTTCCCCGACTACAATGCCGGGGAGCTGACCGGCATCCTCACCCTGATGGCGAAGGACCGCGGCTATACGCTGGGGGAGGCGTCGCTGGAGAAATGCGGCGACATCTTCCGGGCCGCCTGCCGGCAGAAGGAGTTCGGCAACGGCCGCTTCGTCCGCAATCTGCTGGAGCAGGCGGTCATGAAGCAGTCCCTGCGGCTCATGGAGAAAAGCGACGGGCAGACGGTGAGCCGCGAGGAAATCGCCACGCTGGTGCCCGCTGACTTCGATGTCAACGTCGCCGAGTGCTACGCGCCGGAGGAGGCGCGCATCGGCTTCGTATGAGGCCGGGCGCCACGCCGGGGCGATGATTGGAAAAAGAGGCGGAGAAAGGACAGCCCCGCCCGCCGGGAAGTATTTTGGCGAAGGGAGTGCAACTTCACCGCCTCTTTGGCACAATCAGTATAAGCAAAATGAAAGGGGGAAGCCGGACACCGGCAACCAACATGACAGATAACAGCAACAGCGCGGG
>JAFSWT010000013.1 GCA_017444395.1 Schwartzia sp. (in: firmicutes)
CATGTCCCCGACTCGGCCTGTAACAGATATTCCTCCCATTTTTTCGTGCTTTGGACCTATGAATTTCCCCGGGCTGTAATAGTAGTTTCCACTGTCCATTTCCGTGCTTCGTAAGTGGAATTTAAGTTTACAGTTCAGCCATCGTTTTCATTACCTCTTGAAGGATGTCCATATGAGCGAGTTGTCTAAGGAAGACGACAGCGATTGGTAAGATAACAGGACAGCCGCCCCCAAAGGAAGAAGGCAGCCAAGGGCGGCATCATCGACCTGACAATCGATCTGCAGAAGTAACGAGTGGGAAAATGCCCGGCGGCGATTGCGGGCGCGCACCTTGTTGGCGCACTATCCCGACTGGGAAACAAAAGAACCGGCGCAAAAGAACCGGCTGTCGCGCAAGTCTTTGCGGCAGCCGGTTTTTACCATATTTGCGCACGATCCCCAAGTCTGAAATGTAAAAAGTGAGCATCACCCCCAACTTTTGAAAATCACCCGGCCGCCATTGCTTTTCGCGGAAGACAGGCTGCATACGATGGTTTTTGGTTGACAATACTTTGCGCTTTGTGTAAGATTTTGAAAGAAAGTACTTTGCGTTTTGTGTAGATTTTAAGGGAATGATACCTCGCGCATTGTGTAAATCGCGTCATACGGAGGCCCATCATGCAGATTGAAAGAAAACTCTATCAGGAACTGCTGGCATGGAAGAAAGAAACCGCCGGTCGGAAAGCGATGCTCATCGAGGGCGCCCGCCGGGTCGGCAAGTCCACACTGGCGGAGGCGTTTGCGAGGGAGCAGTACAAGTCGTATATCCTCATTGATTTCAACGTCGCGCCGAAAAATGTCCGGGACAGTTTCGACCGTTTAAACGAGCCGGATGTCTTTTTCCAGACGCTGTCGTTGGCGTACAATACGCGGCTGTATCCCCGGGAATCCCTGATCATTTTTGACGAAATCCAGGCTTTCCCGAAAGCGCGCCAGGCAATCAAGTATCTGGTCGCCGACGGGCGGTATGATTTTCTGGAGACCGGCTCCCTGATCTCTATCAAGGAAAATGTGGAGCATATCACCATTCCTTCGGAAGAGCGGCGGCTGAAGATGTATCCGGTGGACTTTCCCGGATTTCTGGCGGCCATGGGTGAGCAGGTGCTCCGGGATCATATCCGCGAGTGTTTCCTGGCGGGTGTCGCGCTTGCGCAACCGGCCCACGCCAGGGCGATGCGGCTGTTTCGGGAGTATATGCTGGTCGGCGGGATGCCGCAGAGCATCGTCGCTTACGCGGAGAACGGGCGGGATTTTTACGCCAGCGATGTAGAGAAGCGGGATATTCTCAATCTTTACCGCGACGATATCAGGAAGGCTTCCCGGCGCTACAATTCCCGTGTTTCGGCGCTGTTCGAGAACATCCCCGGTTATCTTTCCACCCACGAGAAGAAGGTGGTCCTGCGCCGGATTGAAGAGGGCGCTCGCTACGCGCAATACGATGACCCGCTTTTCTGGCTGGATGATTCGATGATTTGCAACCTTTGCTATCGTTGCAACGACCCCAATGTCGGTATCGCACTGAACCGCAGCGATACCGCCGTCAAATGCTATATGGGCGACACCGGACTGCTGGTTAGCCTTGCCTTCAGCGAGAACGAGGTCTCGGACGGGCGCCTCTGGCAGACAATCATGGACGGGAAACTCTCGTTGAACGAGGGCATGATTTACGAGAACGCGATTTCGCAGATGATCACTGCGGCGGGACGGAAGCTGTATTTCTATACCCGGTACAACGCGGAGAAGCATCGCAACGATATCGAGATTGATTTCCTTCTTTCCAACGAGAGCAAGACGCGCTTCCGGGTGTACCCGGTGGAGGTCAAGTCCGCCAGGAACTATACGGCTACGTCGTTCAATGCGTTCAGGGCCGCGTTTTCCCGGCGTGTCGGCCAATCCGTCATCGTCCATCCCAAAGCGTATTCCACCGACGCGGATACCGTCCGGTTGCCGCCCTATATGTTTCCGTTTTTCCTGGCCGGAAAGAAAGAGGAACGCGATGGCGCGCCGGGAGAAAAACCCGGGAACCGTCATTGAGGGGATGTTTGCCGATTTTTGCGCACGATCCCCAAGTCTGAAATGTTAAAAGTGAGCATCACCCCCAACTTTTGAAAATCACCCGGCCGTCAGCCAGATTCAAAAATAAGGAAAAGATGGAATGCTATAACATCTTCGGGTAAAAATTTTGTACTTTGATTTTTTTACAGAGACAAAAAAGAAGCCCCGTCTTCCCTTGATGGATAAGGGACAGACGGGGCTCTTGTTTTTTGGACGTTAGCCAAAATATACCGGAAACCGCCAGGAACGTTCCAAGTTTCGGCAAAGCGTTTTTTTAGCGGGTATAGTACTTCATCGAGGCTTTTTTCCATTCCTTTACCGAGTAGAACATCCGGGGGGCGGCGAGGTGGTTTTCCGACGCCAGACGGGCGGCGATGGATTCGCATTCGTCGTGGCTGGCGGCGTGGAGCATGGCGTAGAAGTTGAAGGGCCAGCCGGGGGCCGTCTCCCGGTCGTAGCAATGGGAGACCGCCGGCTCTTTGCTGACGGCGGCGCCGACATCGTCCACCCGTTCCGCCGGGACTTCCCAAGCGCAGAGGGCGTTGGCCCTGAAGCCGGCCCGCCGGTGCTGGAGTACGGCGCCGACGCGCCGCAGGCAGCCGGTTTCTTTCAGCCGCCGCATCCGGTCGAGGAACTCCGCCTCGGACAGGCCTATCGTTTCCGCCAGCGCCGCGTAGGGACATGGCACCAGGGGGATGTCGCCCTGCAGGGCCCGGATGACTTGCCGGTCGGTTTCGTCAATCATGGTGATTCCCTTCCTTCTCAGAGCTGGAAACGGACGCGGACTTTGTATTTCTTTCGCGACCGGAGGTCCATGAGGGCCTCGACGCCGGGCAGCGCCGCGATCTCGCCGAGGATTTGGCGTCGCGCTTCGTCGCCGGGGGCCTGCAGCGTGAACCACAGGTTGTAGCGGCCGGTGCGCTCGTAGTTATGGGTGACGCCGGGATAGCGGTTCACCGCTGCGGCGACATCGGGCAGGGACGCCGGCGCGACCTGCAGGGCGACCAGTGTGCCCCGGTAGCCCAGCGTTTCCGACTGAAAGAAGGCCCCGAAGCGGCGCAGATACCCGGCTTCGGTCAAAGCCCGGAGGCGCGTCAGCAGAGTGCCTTCGTCGGTATCCAGCCGTTGGGCCAAAATGGCGAAGGGCCGCGATTCCAACGGCAGATCTTCTTGCACGGCGTTCAGCAATTTCTTGTCGAATTCGGTCAGCATCGCTCATACTCCCCGGCCGCGGGTATTGTTTTGGTGAGTGCTTTTTCGGCGGCCGTACCTGTTATGCCTTATAGTCTATCAAAGAAGCGGCGATGGCGTCAAGTAATTCTGAACGGCCTTCACTTTTTTCCGAGGAATAGGGAAGGATGTCGAGCCCGGGAACACCCAGGGCCCGCCGGATGGCGGCGATGTTCCGGGGCAGGGCGCTTTTTCCCACTTTATCGGTCTTGGTGGCGATGACGAGGACGGGCAGGCCGTTGTCCACGAGCCAGCGGAAGGTTTCCACGTCGGAGGTCATGGGGTCGTGGCGGCTGTCGATGAGCTGGCAGACGAACCGGATGTCCGGCGAGCGCAGCAGGTATTCGCGGATGAAGGCCTGCCAAAGCTGCCGTGTCGCTTTGCCGGTTTTGGCGTAGCCGTAGCCCGGCAGGTCCACCAGATAGAAGTCGCGGCGCGCTTCTTCGCCGTCGATTTTCAGCCCCACCTGGAAGAAGTTGATGGTCTGTGTCTTGCCGGGTTGGCGGGAGACGCGGGCCAGCTGATTCCGGCGCGTCAGGGAGTTGATGAGGGAGGATTTGCCGACATTGGAGCGGCCGATGAAGACGATTTCCGCCATTCGCTGTGCCGGGTACTGGTCCGGTTTGACCGCTGAGGCGACGTAGGTTCCCTGGGTGACGACAACGCGCTCCGTCATTGGGCGCCCTCCCAGACGTGGTCCAGGACCTCGTCCATCGTTTCCACCGGGATGAATTCCAGCTTCTGACGTACGGAGTCGGGGATGTCCTCGAGGTCGCGGACGTTCTCTTTCGGCAGG
>JAFSWT010000085.1 GCA_017444395.1 Schwartzia sp. (in: firmicutes)
GAACAAGGACTTCACCGAGGCCGAGACCGCTGTGAAGGATCTCCTGAAGGAATACTTCCGGCCGGAATTCCTGAACCGCGTCGATGACATCGTCGTCTTCCGTTCGCTGGCGAAGGAGCAGGTCAGAGAGATTGCGGCCCTCTTGCTCACCGCCCTGGGCAAGCGCCTGGAAAAGCAGGTCAAGATCCATCTCATCTGGAGCGATACGGCACTCGACGCCATTGCCGACCAGGGCTTCGACCCGAACTTCGGCGCCCGCCCGCTCCGCCGCCTCATCAGCCATGCCATCGAGACCCTGCTCTCGGAGAAAATCATCAAGGGCGAGGTCAAGGAAGGCGACACCGTGCGCATCGGTATCCTTAACGGCGCCTTCACGGCGGAAAAGGCGTAAGTCATCTTCCCTGTAAGCCTTAAAGGGGCTGTCGCAAAATGAAACGTGCGGCAGCCCCTTTGCTTTTCATCAACGGGCAATTTTGGCGAAGCCCTCTCTTCTCTGCCTGCCATAAACGCAGACATGGCATGGCTTTGTTGCCACCCCTGTCAATCCGATGAAATTTCCGAACTACAAAATTTGTACTCCGATATTTTTTACCTGCGTTTCTTCGATGGCCGCCGTCCCGTGAAAAACAAGGCGAAAAAGGCTGTCCATCTTTCCGCTTCCCAACCAGAATTGTGTCATTTTCATGCACTGTATCATTTTTTCTCATGCGGGGCGGGGCAAGATGCACAACTGAAATACCACCGAGGCAAAGAAGTCTCCCCGCCCGGAAATGAAAAACCTCCGGTTGCCGCCTGTCAGTCAGCGGCAATCGGAGGTTCTTTCTTTCCCAGCGGAGGTAATCACTCCCCGATGATCTCGGAGAAGACGCAGCACTGGCCCTCGCCCAGGTTCCTTGTGAAGTAAAGGGCCAAATCGCTCTGGCGAATCAGTTTGTCGAGGGTACTGGCCGGGTCCTTTGTCTCAGTGATGCCCATGTTAGCGGACAGCATGATGGGATTTTCATCGTTATCGCAATACTCCTGCAACTTATGCAGAAGCTCCTGAAACTTATCCTTGAGCGCGTCAGTGGAGCAGCCGCCGATGACGGCAATCAGGAACTGGCCGCCGCCGAAACGGCAGAGAATCGCGCCCTTGAATATCTCCCGCAGGAAACCGGCCATCTTGACCAGCGCCTCGTCCCCTTTCTTGGGACCGTAAGTGTCGTTCAACTGCTTGAAATACGCCAGATCAACCCGGGCCACCGTCAATGGCTGACGGCCCCGGTTCTTGTTGATATATTCGGAGAAATAGCGGCGGTTGGCCAGCCCGGTGAGCTCATCGGTGTTCGCCGCGTGCAGGAGTTCCGCCTCGTAGCGACGCAGTTTCGTCACATCGCGCCCAATGCCGACCGTACCGATAGCGATGCCGGTCTTGTCCCGCAATGGCGTCTTGAATGTCTGGATTGTCAGAACCCCCTCGGGGCTGTTGACCTCCTCCTCCGCCACGCAGGTCACACCCTTCTGCATGACCTCCTCTTCCGCCCGCAGGCTCGCCGCCTCGCCCGTCTCATACTTGTCCGGCGGTAGGCTCCAAACATAGCCGTGGCGTTTTCCCTGGATCTCTTCCTTTGTCTTGCCAACATGGCGGCAGAAAGCCTCGTTGACATTGAAATACGTGCCCTCTGTATCCTTGAACCAAATCAGGTCCTGCTCGGTCCCCAGCACCGTCTCCAGGCAGAGATTGGCAAACCAGGCGTCTTTGTCCGCCTTGATGCGGGAAATGAGCCGCCGGAAGAAAAAAGAAGCCAAATGGTTAGTGGCCGAAAGAGGCCAAATGGCATCCAGCGCCGCCAATGCCTCCCCGTTGAGACTCGCCGGATCGTCCGTGCAGAGAATCAAGAGCACCCCCGTCGCCGTCCGCTGACGAAGCGACGATGGATCAAACGCTTTCTCGTCCGAGAAGATGACCGCCGTGGTGTCCGCCGAAATCATGGACGGCGGTTCGTCCAACACTTCAAATGTATGAGTGAAATGCTCCAGGGGCACGGTTCCCTGGATAGCCTCCTGCCAATCCTGGGAAAGGCCCGCCAGGATGAAACGGGATGTCGCCTGATACATAAGACTTCCTCCTGCTGCTCCAAAATCCGGATATATCTATGTATATTATAGTGATTTTAGCGGCATTCGTCCAGCCCTTTCTCAAAGTGCCTCTACCAGTTGAATCCCGCCAAAAACCACATCCTTTGGCGGCTTTTGGCGTCGTCGCTGAGAATCGTTGGGCCGCCGATGCGGCGGGCGTAGTCGAGGCGCGCGAACCAGCCGTGGTTGTTGTAGGCGAGGCCGATGCCCCAGCCCTTCAATGTCTCGCTGGCGTGGTGGCTTCGC
>JAFSWT010000086.1 GCA_017444395.1 Schwartzia sp. (in: firmicutes)
CTAAGCTCTCCCTGCGCTTCGCTTGGGCTCGCTAAGTGGTCCTATTATACCATGTTCGCCCGGCATCTGGCTACTGTTTTTCGATGCGGCTTCACCGTCCTCATCGCGCTTCTCTTTACTCTCTTTACTCTCTTGACCATTACAATTGTGGTTGGATCAAGGGAAGAGGGACATCGTTCCTCCCTACGTTTTTCAATGGCTTGCGGCCATCGGATAATCGCGGGGCAAAAAATTAAAGTACAAAATTTGTAGCTTGTTTTTTTCTTACCTCGGCAACGATGGCGATGAGGCCCTGTCATATCTTCGTTTGTTGCTAATCATGACAAAGGGGGCTTGCCAAAATTGCGTCTTTTTGGATGCAGAAGGGGCTGCCGTACGTTCCGTGAACGTGCGACAGCCCCTTTTGCGTCGGTGCCTGTGGCTAGGCAATTTTCTTTTTCCGGGCCTTCCAGGCGGCCCGGGCTTCGTTGAGGGACATCTTGTTTGCGCCCTCACGATAATCGGGATCGCGGTGCTGGACGGGATCGTTCTCCCAATAACAGACATCGCAAATATCATAATCACCGAACTCCTCAAATGTGTATTCCCCGCACACCGGGCATACAACTCTACCTTCTTCCTCCATGCTCCAAATCCCCTCTTGAACGTAACATAATCTCTGGGTTATTCGTCATCGCATAATGTCGATAACCGGCCCCGTATCATATCGCCGGCGAGACCGAACATCGTATCCATGTACATGTGGAAATCGTCTTTTTTGTTTGCTTCATACGCTGCCCGCGCATATTCGCGATCCTTTTGCATGTCCTCCAGAATCCAATCAAGAACTCCGGCGATTTGCTCCGGCGTGACATCTTTTGAGAACTTCATTTTTTGCTCCTCCCTTCCAGATAGTCCTCTGCCTCCTGCTTCTGGATTGTGTATCTCGTTACCTCCGCTTGCCAATATTTGACGATTCCGGCCTTATACTCCTCACTGCGCTCGTCCCATCCTGTCACATACCGGCTCGGATACTCAATCATCTTTTTGTGCTCGTCGATTCTTTTCTGTAGTGATCTGACGGATTTTTGTATCTGTGCCCTTTTCATCCTGGTGTAATCAACACCGAAAAGGTCAAGTCTGAAATCAATCTTTTCCATAAATCTCATTATACCATGCCCGACAGGTTCCTGACTACTGTTTTTCGACGATGCCGCTTACGGGAAAGCTCTGCGAGGTGGCAGAATGTCTTTCCTGTCATGAGGCGCCTGGGGAAGAAACGGTGTTACTCTTCCAGCAGAGCGGCGAAATCGCGGTTCAGGCGGCGTTCGGCGGCGGCGATCCGGGCCAGGCGGTCCTGGGTCCAGTCCTTATCTGCCTGCAGTTGGGTTTTGGCGGCGTCCAGCATGATGTCCATTTCCGCTTTTTGCGGTCCGCCTTTGGTGGCCCGGTTTTGCACGATGGCTATGGGGTCAAGGGCGGCGCGGAATGCGGCCTCGTCCAGCGGGAGTTCTTCGGGGGCGTTCGTGTGCCCGGCTACGGTTTCGCGGTAGATCCGTTTGGCTTCGCCATAGGGAAAGGTGAGCGGCGTCAGGCCGTTGGCTCTTGCGTGGCCGACCATTTCCGAGGCGAAGTGATGGCCGAGGCGGAAGGGGATGCCGTGTTCGCGCATCAGGATGTCCGCCATTTCCTGCGAGGCCGTCCAATCGAGGTTCAGTTCTTCCCTGGCCCGCTCGGGGTTGATTTCCAACGCTTCGAGGATGTCTTTGAAGTCTGTCGCCAGCTTTTTCGTCCTCGACAGCATGCGGAGCAGGCCATCGCTTCGGGAATCCGCCATGCCGGGCGGGATGTTGTGGGCGCGGAACAGGCAGCCCGTCGCGTCGCCGAGGATGGTGGAGGCCAGGGTGCGGGTGCGGTTCAGGATGCCGGGATTCCGCTTTTGGGGCATGGCGCTGGAAACGTAGGTGTTTTTGCCGCCTTCTTTCAGGAGGATCCACGGGCGCGGCTGGGCGTATTGCTGCATGACGTCTTCGATGAAGCTGCCGATGTGCAGGGCAAGGCTGGAGGCGACGTGCGCGGCATCGGCGCCGTTTTCCAGATTGAATACCTGCACCGCGTCGTAGGCGTTGTAGGCGATGCCGTCAAAGCCGAGGTAGTCCGCCATGCGTTCCCGGTTCAGCGGCCAGCTGGTGCCGTTCAGCACCGTCGTTCCCATGGGGGAGCGATTGAGTCTCGCGTAGTATTCGTGGAGTCGCTGGGCGTCGCGGGCAAAGGCGTTGGCGTAGGCCAGGAGGTAGTGGCCGTAGCTGTTCGGCTGCGCCGCCACGCCGTTGGTGTAGTTGGGCACGACGGTATCCCGCTGTTGTTCCGCCAGTTGGATCAGGACGTCCGTCATGGCGTTCATGGCGTCGGCCAGCTGGAGCAGTTCCTCGCGGATGCGGGCGTCGCTGCAGGTGGTCAGCATATCCTGGCTGGAGCGTCCGGCGTGGATTTTCGTCACGTCTTCCCCGGCGGCTTCGATGAGGTAGGGTTCAAAGGTTATGACGAGGGAAGGGCGGTCGGCGTTGGGGGCGTCGCCGTCCTGAAGTACGCTATGCAGCCCGCGGGCGTAGCGTTTGGCCTCGTCCTGTTCCAGCAGCCCTTCGTCGCTGTTGATGACGATGGTGGCTTTGTTGATTTGTCCCAGCCAATAGAAGTTGTCATGGGCGGTTTTCGCCGCGGCGGCGGCGACAGCGGGAAAGCACACGCCCAGGGTTACGGCGGACAGGAGCCCGCAGGCGATATGTTTCAATTTGTTCATGAAATCTCTCCCTTTCCGAAATCCTTACGAATCCGCAGGCTGCCTTTCGTTATCTCGCATGGCAGGCGCAGGACATCTCCCCCAGGATGCGTAAGCCGGGGCAGCGGTTGATTTCCCGGCTTTTGGTATTATTGGGTGGAGCGCTTTCGATCCGCCTGTGTTTTCTTTATTATGGGCTTCACTATGATTATATCATCTTTGACACCAACCATCACCTTGTTTTTCAACCGGTGGTTCCGCTTACGGGAAACCGGGAAAAGACCGGCGGTTATCTTTTCCTTTGCCGTCACGAAGGCGGGGCAGGCGGCCGGTAGAATTCCGATATATGAGGGCGTTTGATGCGCGGCGGCAGTCTTGAAAACAGTGGGATTTACGGTTATAATACATGATAGATGATTTTTTTCACATGGTTCGCCGGGCGGGAACCGCCGGGGGACAGGCGCGCATCCGGCGCCGGGAAATCGCCGGAAGTTTTTTGGCGCAGGTATGGACGGTTCCCGGTTGCCAGGGTATTTTTCCGGCAGGAAAATGAAGATTTATGGCGAATAATATAAATATGAACAGTTGCGTGGATGTGACTGCCGGAGAGGGCATTCCCGGAAACGACGAGAGAGGGCGGCGTTTGACGCATGGAAAGATACGAGTTCAAGAAAGAGCAGATGGCCTTCATTGAAGGAATGCGGCAGCCATTCGCTGTTTATCAGTTTGTGGATAAGAAGGTTGTCACCCTCGCGCTTTCCGACGGTTTTTGCAAGCTGTTCGGGTACGAGGACCGCGCCCGGGCGTATCATGACATGGATCACGATATGTACAAGGATGTCCATCCCGACGATGCCGCCCGCATTGCCAGCGTGGCCATACAGTTTGCCACCAGGGGCGGCCGGTACGAGGTGATCTACCGGACGAAGCGGCCCGGCGGCGCGGGCTATATGGTCATCCATGCTCTCGGCGAGCATGTGATGACAGAGACGGGCGTCCAGATCGCCCATGTCTGGTACACGGAGGAAGGCGATTACAAAGAGGGGAGCGGCTCGGAACTGAGCCGGCTCATCAACAACGCGCTGCACGAGGAAAGCATCCTGAAGGCGAACCGTTATGACTATCTGACCGGGCTCCCCAATATGACGTATTTCTTTGAGCTGGCCGAGGCGGAACGGAAAGTCATGCGGGCGGCGGGGGTCTTTCCGGCGCTGCTCTACATCAATCTGCTGGGAATGAAGCGGTTCAACCAGAAGTACGGTTTCTCCGAGGGCGATCGCCTGTTGCGCTTTTTCGCCAAGCTGCTGAGCAGCCTGTTCCACAATGAGAACTGCTGCCATATTGGCGCCGACCATTTCGCGGTGATTGCCGACGAAAACGGTCTGGAGAGTATGCTGCGCCGTCTGTTTGACATGTGGCAGGGTTCGTACGGAGGGAAGACGCTCCCGGTCTGCGTCGGCATCTATCCGGGCCGGATAGAGGAAGTGCCGGTCAGCTCGGCCTATGACCGGGCCAAGATTGCCTGCGATGCCATCAGGGGGAACTATTCCTCGGGTTTCAATTATTACAGCCAGGAGATGCGGGACGACCTCGAAAAGCAGCAGTACATCCTGGAGAATTTCGACCGGGCCATCGAGGAAAGATGGATTCAGGTCTATTACCAGCCAATCATCCGGGCCGTAAACGGCAAGGTCTGCGACGAGGAAGCGCTGGCGCGGTGGATCGACCCGGTCAGGGGCTTTTTGCCGCCGTTCGCTTTCATCCCGTATCTGGAAGACGCGGGGCTCATCTACAAACTGGACCTCTATGTGCTGGAGCGGGTGCTGGAGGACATGAAGACAAAGGAAGCGGCGGGGCTCTATGTCGTTTCCCATTCCATCAACCTTTCCCGATCCGACTTCGACGCCTGCGATATCGTGGAGGAGGTCCGCGAACGCGTGGACGCGGCGGGCATCCCCCGCAGCCTGATCAGCGTCGAGATCACGGAAAGCGTGATCGGCAGCAATTTCGATTTCATGAAGGAACAGGTCGAACGCTTCCAGATGTTGGGATTCCCGGTGTGGATGGACGATTTTGGCAGCGGATATTCGTCGCTGGACGTCCTCAGGGGCATCAAGTTTGACCTGCTGAAGTTCGATATGGGCTTCATGCGTAAGCTGGACGAGAGCCATGACGGCAGGATCATCCTGTCGGAGCTGATCAAGATGGCGATTGCGCTGCATGTGGATACGGTCTGCGAAGGCGTCGAGACCGAGGCGCAGATGCGGTTCCTGCAGGAAAGCGGCTGCTCCAAGCTGCAGGGGTACTATTTCAGCAAGCCGTCACCGCTGTCCCATGTGCTGGAATGGCATAAAGAGCACCGGCAGGACGGATATGAGAATCCCGAGGAATCGTCCTACTATGAAGCCATCGGCCATATCAACCTCTTTGATTTCGCCACCATCGCCAACGAAGAGAACGACGCGTTCCACAACGCGTTCAATACGCTGCCGATCGGCATCATCGAGGTCAAGGGGGATACCGCCCGCTTCATGCGGAGCAATCCGTCCTACCGGGAATTCGTGAAGCGGTTCTTCCATATCGACCTGTCCGGTCAGGAATCGTCGTTTGAGAAAATCGAAGGCGATTTCATGAAGAATATCGTTCAGACCTGCTGCGAACAGGGTCTCCGGTCCTTCTACGATGAGATGATGCCCGACGGCTCCGTCGTTCATTCCTTTGCCCGGCGGATCGGCGTGAACCCGGTCACGGGCAATACCGCGGTGGCGGTGGCGGTGCTGTTCATTTCCAGCCCGAATGAGGGCGCGACCTATGTGGACATCGCCCGGGCGCTGGCGGCCGACTATTACAATATCTACGTCGTTGATCTCCTGACGGATCAGTATACCGAGTACCGGTCTCTGGTGGGCAAGCAGGAGATGACGGTGGAGCGGCACGGCGAGGACTTCTTCGAGTCGAGCAAGCGGGACGCTCACCGCATATTTGAAGAGGACCGGGACGTATTCTACGCCGCCTTCAACAAAGAGAATATCATCAAGGCGCTGGACGAGCAGGGCGTTTTCACCGCGACCTACCGCCTGATGGACACCGGTGCCCCGTTGTACGTCAATATGAAAGTCACCCGGATGCAGCAGGATACCAGCCGGATCATCATCGGTATCAGCATCATTGATTCCCAGATGAAGCAACAGGCGCATTATGAGGCGCTGCAGAAGGAGCACGCGACGCTGGCCCGGGTCATGGCCCTTACCGGCGGGTTCCTGACGCTCTATACGATCAATCCGGAAACGGGGCATTTCATCGAGTGCTCCCGCACCGACGATTTCGCTACCCTCGGCACGCCAAAGGAAGGCGACGATTTCTTCCGGCAGACGATCGAGAATTCCAAGCGGGTTGTCTATTCCGAGGATTTGGAGCTTTTCCTGGGACGGTTTACCAAGGAAAAAGTGCTGCGGGCTATCCGGGAGAAGGGCAGCTTTACCAGCCGGCACCGCATCGTGATCAACGGCAAAATCACGTTCATCGATCTCAGGATTGCGCCGTTTAAGGAGGGCAAGACGCTCAAATTGTTCGCCAGCGTGAAGGCGCGAGGGGAAGACAACGACGCGTGAGCGCCGGGGGACAGCCGGCGATATCAAAAAGATACAGACAAAAAGCCTTTCGGGAGCCAAAAGCGCTCCGGAAGGCTTTTTTTACGGGAGGAGGACAGCCCGGGGGAAAGAGTGAGTGGAGGCGCGGCGCTGCTTGATCGGAAATAGTTTGCTTCCTTTACAGGCGCCTGTCTTCTTTCGGGGCGAAGTGGTGCAACAGGTCCTTGGGGGCGATGTCCTTGTGGCGGTAGCGGTGGCGCCCTTTCGTCTTTTCCCCGTAGTCAATGGCCTCGGTGGGGCAGATGTGGAGGCAACCGAGGCATTCCGTGCAGCGGTGCTGCCAGACGGGGTGGCCGTCGGGACGCGCTATGTTCCCGGTGGGGCAGACGCGCTCGCAGAGGCCGCAGGCGGTGCATTTTCCGGTATCGCAATGGAAATTCTCGTCAATCCGTTGCTGCCGTTCTTTCCATTCCCGGTGCAGGCGGCGGCAGGGCTGCTGCAAGAGCTGCCAGGTGCGGTGCGGTTCGCGCTTCGCTATGGCGCCGGCGATCTTTCGCAGCTTTCGCTCCGCCAGCCAGGCCCGGATGCGGATGCGCCAGTCGGCGGCGGTGTCCCGCAGGGGCAGGTAGTTTGAGACCAGCCGGAGATACCAGGCCGCGTTCCAATGATGGCCCTTTTGGGTCAGGATGTCCGCCGCGTCAACGAAAGGCGTGCCGATATAGGGGACGCCGCAGGTGGCGATGGCGAAAAGATAAGGGGTTCCCGCAATCTCCAGACGCTCCAGGAGAGCTTCCACCTGCAGGGGAAGCCCCATGTAATGCAATGGGAAGACGATGCCGACGACGTCGGCTTCCACCGCGAAACGACCATCGGCGAGCGCCTCCGGGATGGAGCGAAGCGCGGTGTCCCCCAGCGCGGATTGCAGGAATCTGGCGACGTACAGGGAGTTTCCTGTCGCCGACAAGTAAAAGATGACAGTTTTCATAGTACCTCCCTGGCCGGTGGGAGTCGCTCTCCCGGCGGCGTCTTCTTTCGTCACGGCGCCGCGTCCGGGCGCGGATGTGGTATCAGAATCCGAGGTCCTCGTCGATGAGCACGACTTCCATGTCCATGTGGTTCATTTTCCGCCAGTAGATGACCTGCGCGTTGCAGATTCTGTCGGGGCTCTTGCAATGGTGACAGCGATCCTGGGTGACGGCGCAGGGCGTCTTGAATTTGTGGCGGGCGGCGTTCATGGGCGCGGCGACATTGCGGGCGCGGTACGCCGCCTCCTGCAGCGTCGGCATGATCTTGTTCCGGCCGATGACGAAATAGACTTTCCGATGGCCGTAAAGGGAGCCCGCGACGCGGTTGCCCGTGCCGTCAATGTTCACCATTTCGCCCGTTTCCGCAAGGCCGTTCACCGAGGTGAGAAATATCTCGGTGGTCAGGCAATCCCGCGCGGTGGCGTAAAATCCCTTTCCCTCGCGGCAGTGCATCGGATCGTGGACGTCGTTGTGCCGGGAGAGGAGGTCATACATCCCCAGGGCGAGAAGCGTCTCCGAATCCCCAAAGCCCACGGTGAAGCCGTCAATCTTTCCGTCAAGGTAAGAGGCGGCTTCTTCTTTTGTCGGGAAGCAGGACACCTCGTATCCTTTCTTTTTCAATGCCTCGGCGGTTTTCTCGATGCTGGCCATGCTTCAATCCTCCTGTTCTGTATAATCGCTGGAATGGCGGGGGTATAACGTATTAGCGGCTGCCGGTATAAAGGCTGTTGCCCTTTTCCTGCTCGGCTATTTCTTTCTTGATGGCGGCCTTGTTGGCGTACATGGCCTCGTCCGCGTCCTGGAACACCGCCTGATAGTCGAGGCCGGGGCGCCATGTGCCGAGGCCGCGGGCGATGGAGAGGCGGATTTTCGTGTCCTGTACGAGGAAGTGGCGGGCGGCGACGGCGGCGTCAAAGGCGACCAATAGTTCCTCGCGCCGGTCGTAGTCCCCCGTCTCGAGGATAGCGACGAATTCGTCGCCGCCGATGCGGAACACGGCGCTGTTCTCAAATATCCGGCCGATGACGCCGGCAGCGCGGCGCAAAAGTTCGTTGCCGGCGTCGTGGCCGAAGGTGTCGTTGACCTGCTTGAGGAAATTGACGTCAAACACCATCACCGCGTAGGGGGCGGCGTCCCCGGCCCGGGTCGTGAGCTCACCGCATTTGCGGGCGTAGGCCGTCGTGTTCCGCAGCCCCGTGAGCTTGTCGCGGTAAACGTAGATTTCCAGCTTCGAGACCATCTCCCGGATGCTTTCCGTCAGGGTGCCGAGCTCGTCGCCGGAGTTTTCGGGCAGCTCCACGTCGAGGTTCCCGGCGGCGATTTTCTGCGCCGCTTCCGTGAGGGCCATCATCGGCCGGATGCCCCGGGCGGCGACGCCGACGCTCAGGAAGGACACGAGCAGCGCCGTCAGGAGCATGACGCCGACGAAATGCATCAGCAGATTGTTGCGCTCAGCGTAAATGTCGCGCATGGGCGTGGCGATGCCGAGCCAGATGCCGTTGGTCAGATACGTTTCCATTTCATGGCAATCGGGATCGGGACGGAACGGCGCTCCCTGCGGTATGTCCTTGTGGTAGAGGATGAGCCCGTTCCGGTCCCGCAGATAGGCGTCGCCGTAGCCGTAGGAGGACATCCGCCGCACCTCGTGGACCAGATAATCGAAGTCGATGTCCATGCCCACGACGCCGACGAGCTTTTCCTGGGCATAAATGGGAATGACATAGGAGATCACGTAAGCCTGGAACGTGGGATCGATGTAGGGCTCAATCCAGGTAGCGCTGCGCCGCGCCGTGGGGATATAGTACCAGCCGACGTTCTTTTCGTCCGACGGGTCATAGAGCGACAGGTCGATGGGACGGCGGCGGGAAAAGGAGGCGGCCGCCCCTTCCCAGCGGTTTTTCTCCCGGCCCCAGGAAAAGCCGCCTAGAGGGCCGGCAAAGTCCGGATCGCAGCGCATATAAAAGGCGATGGTCCCGTCGGTGTTGGCGGCGACGGCGCCGAAGAGCTGCTCGGTGCGACGCAGGTAGTCTTCGCGGTAGCTCTCGTCTCCGGCCAGCCGGTCGTAGCTTTCGAGCTGGGCCAGCGCTAGGTTGCGGTAGGCCTCGACAGAGACCTGGATGCCGTCGAAGGTGCGTTTCAGACGCTCGCGGCATATGACGCTCATCTCCGAGAGCTCTGTCTCCACGTCCCGGCTCGTGATGCGGTCGGTGATGAGGAAGCAGACGGCGCCCAGGGCGAAGGCCGAGACGAAGACTGTCACCACTTCGAGCATGACGAAATTCGTCATGATGGAGCGGCGGTAGCGGAGCATCATGTAGAGGAGGGCGACGATGGCCACGTTCATCATCGTGACGCATTCAAAGTTGAACTGCAGCCAGGTGTCGATTTCGTCGAGGCCGTAGAGGAAGCCGGAGACATCCAGCGCCAGGAAAAGCAGGAACAGGAACCCGTAAAACAGGGCCGCCATCATCCGTTCCATGGCGATGCCGTCAAAGGTGTCGCGCCTTTCCTGCTCGTTGAGTTCCCGGGGCGGCGGCGAGAGGGGCCGGAAGACAGAGGCGCAGAGCAGAAGCCCTGCCGTCAGCCGCAGGCCCTCCAGTTCCAGCAGGGAGGGATGGCAGAGGCCTGTCGTCAGGAGAACGGAGACAATCCAAAGGATGTCAAAGGCGCGCTGCCGGCCGGGGCGGGCCTCTGTCACCGGCGCCGGGCGGCGGAAGGGATAGTCGCGGCTGACGAGGAAGAAGAAGCCGATGAGCCCGAAGAAAACCGACATGTTGAAGTCGTTGACGAAGCAGACGAAAGCGTAGCCGCCGGTGCTGCCAAGAAACTCGGCGGCGCGGCCGATGTAGTGGAGCATGTAAGCCTCGTCGGCGCTCATGGCACAGAGAAGGGATGTCGTCAGGGTGGTGACGAACAGGATGAAGACATACTTCAGGATAATCCGGGGGCGGAGCGCGAACAGCGGCTCATCGGGCCGGACGAGGATGGAATGCCAGAGCCGCCACGGCAGCCAGGCGGCGACGAAAGCCCAGAGGCCGCAGTTGCAGAAGCTTCGCAGGCTCTCCCAGAGGAAGGCGGCCGTCCCTTTTTCCTGCAGGATTTGCGGCAGCGGGAGCAAATCGGCGTACTCCGCCCCCAGGGCGCCGATCATCGAGCCCACGGCGGCGGACGGCCCCCACATGAGGCCGAGAAGCGGCGGCAGGAAATTCGCCATGTTGACCAGCGGATTGTCCGGCATCACCAGCAAGGCTTTGGCCAGGACATCGACGCCGAAGTAAAGAAGCGCCGCCAAAGAGGTGCGGATGATTTCGCGCTTCATGGAATCACCTCTCCTTGCCGGACGGCGCCGGAGACAGGCCGAAGGCGCGGCAGGCTTCGTCGCCGTATTCTGCCTTCATTTTTTCGAGGAACGGCGCCGCCTGTCGCTGAAAAGCGGCCAGCTCTTCCGACGAAAGCTCCGTGACAACGGCACCGTTCTCGGCGAACTTCCGCCGCGACGCCGCCTCGTTCTTTTCCACCAGATCGCGGCCCCAGGCGCAGGCTTCAACCGCTTTGCTGCGGATCAGCGCCTGGGTTTCCGGCGTCAGCCGGGAAAAGGTCTTGCTGTTCGCCATGACGATATAATTCTCGTAGGAGTAGTTACAGACGGTCATGTACCGGGTGAGTTTCTCCAGCCCGGCGGAGCAGGCCTGCATCGCGTCGGTATCGTAGCCGTCGACAACGCCCTGGCGCAACGCGTCGGGCACCTCGCTCCAGCTCATCGGCATCGGCGTCGCGCCGAGGGATTGCAGGAAGGAGAGCACACCCGGATTGCCGGTGATGCGTATCCGAAGCCCGGCCAGATCCTCCGGCTTCCGGACCGGGCGGATATTGTTGGCAATCTGGCGCATGCCGTTGTGGGTGGAGGCCAGATAGACAATCCCATGCTGCGCCAGCAGCTTTTCGTAGTAAGCGCCGCCGGCCCCGTCGATGACGCGCCGGGCCGCCGCGAAGTCAGCAAAGGCCCAGGGAATGGTTCCCACCGCCAGACGGAAATCGAGCTGGGACAGGTTTCCCGAGGTGTAGGCCGCCAAATCCGTCGAGCCGTTGGCCAGCATGGAGACGCCTTTGGTCGTGTTGCCGCCGGCCAACCAGTCTTTCGGATAGACCTCGATGAGCACCCTGCCCCCCGATTCCTTTTTAACGAGGTCGGCCAGCCGGTAGGCCACCAGCGTGGAAAGGCCCGTTTCCGTGCTGGTGGTCGTCATGACGAGGCGAATCGTATTCTCGTTTTGCAGCGTTCCCTGCTGTCCGGCCTTTCCGCAGCCGGAGGTGACGATTCCCAACAGGAAGAACAACAGCAGCCAAACCATCCGTTTCATGGTGAACCTTCCTTTACGGGGTGAAAAAACAACGGATACTTTCTTCATTCAGTTACAGTATTCGACGCGCACCGCCGGATTCCTGCTTTTCCAAATCAAAGCGGGAGCTGCCGTGCCTGATACAGCATGGGGAAATCCTGTAAACGAATTTGTCTGGGAAGGAAGCGGGATATTTCCCCAAGCGCCGGAAAAAATGCCCACGGCGGGGATCGCGGATTTGCTCTCCTGCCGTGGGCATCGTTGTTCATATCATGGCCTTGTCACCTGGCATCCCGGCGTTTGGCGTCAGTCCGTCCTTTATCCGAGGCTAACGAGCGCTTGGATAAATCCGGATAAATCCGACAAAATTCCGTGGGAGTCAAAACGCCCACGGCATAGTCTCCTTTTATCCGAGCGGCAACTGCCGGAGAAGGAACGAACGCGTCTTTTCGGACCAGACCAGCTCCGCCTGCCAGTCCGTGAGGATCTGACGCTCGCAGGCGAACTGCGCGTTGTCCGGCAGGTACTCGATGGCGCTTTGCAAGATGTATTGCCCATTTTCGATGTTCGATGACAAAAGGTGCCATTCCAGCGGCTTGTAACCGACGGCGATGAGGTCTTCTGCCATCAGTACAAAGCGCCACTGGCCGTTTTCCTCGGAAATCAGCCAATAGCCGCAGTTCTTGTCATGGGCGCCCACAGTGGCGAAGATTTCCCAGAAGCGCGCGGGCTCTCCGGCGACACGAAGCTCCCGCACATAAAAGGCGACGAATTCCCTGGCGTCGTCGATATTCTTCATGGCCATTTTCCGGTTGCCGGCGGCGTCCATGAGGAACAGCGTGCCGTCCTTCATGTCCACGGCCTTCACGTCTTCCGTCAGCTGGATTTCTCTCTTGTCCAGGTAGAGGAAAGTTCTTTGTCCGACCGGCTCCACCGAAGAATCCGCTGACGCGGCCGGCATTCCGGTGGCCAGCAAAAGACCTGTCAGGAGCCCCGCCGCCAGTGTTTTGATGTTCATTTGTCATTTCTCCTTTCCGTGATGGAAGATTATTACAGCCGTCAGTACCTCCGCGTGGCGCCTCTCCGGGTCATCCTCTCGGGCCGACGCCGTAATGGACATGCTTTTCTCTATCATAGCACGAGCGCCGGGTTCCGGCAATTAAAAATGCCAGGAGGATACTCCTGTTTCCGAACCTTGTCCGATGACCGGCGAAAAAGTCTTCCTGCCGGGTTCTAAAAGCATAAGGAAACGTTTTACAGATTCACTTTTGTACGATATAATATGTATCATATAGAAGTGTGAGTGGAGGTTCTATCCAAGGAGGTCAGTCATGCGCTTATTTTCCCGCAGTATCCGTACCCTTTTCATTGTCAGTGTCATCGTGATTTCCAGCGTCCTGTTGGGGGCGTTGACGTTCATCAACGTGCGCCAGCTTTCCGACAACATGGAAGCGGAGCTGGAGTCCATGCTGAAAGCCCGCAGCGGCGAGATTTCCGAGAAGTTCGACAAGCGGCTCACGCAGGTCTCCGGCAAGACGATGGCGCTGGCGCTGAACATCAGCTCGATGCAGACCTATGATATGGATTTGGCCGGGCGTTATATCACGGCGCTGGTGCAATCCGATGAGGCGATTTTCGGCAGCGGGCTCTGGTTCGCGCCCAACGCGTACCCCGGGCGGAAGTGGTTCGGGCCGTATTACTCCAAGGAGAGCAGCGGCAACGTCACCATGACGATGGACTACAGCACGGAGGAATACAATTATCCGCAGTTCGGCTGGTACAAGGCGAGCATCCAGGGGGGGCAAGACGGTCTTCTGGGACGAGCCGGCCTACGACGATGTCAGCAAGACGTCGATGCTTACGAGCTCGGCGCCGATAACGCGGGACGGCAAGCCGGTCGGCGTTGTGACGGTGGATATCGGCATGAAGGAGCTGGAGGACTACATCCAGAACATCAAGATCGGTGAAACCGGCTACGCCTTCCTGCTGACCCAGACGGGGCAGTTCGTCGCCTCGAAGAATGCCGACCAGAATCTCAAAGTGAAGATACAGGACAGCCCTGACGCTAAGGTGGCGGCCTTCGGCAAGGGGCTTGAGGCCCAAAAAGCCGAGGCGGCGCTCTATTCCACGGATGCCTTCGGCACGGAAAGCTATGTGATGGTGACGCCCATCGGGGACAGCCATCTGCGCCTGGTGCTGGTGGCGCCGAAGGCGGACTATATGGGACCGATTCATAACGCCATCAAGGTCAGCGTCGGCCTTTCCGTCGTCGTGGTGCTGGTGCTTTGCACGGCGCTTTGGCTGATTTTCCAGCGGCGGATTGGGGCTCCGATTGCCGAGCTGATCAAGGATTCCCAGCGGATTGCCGGCGGCGATCTGACGACGGAGATCGTCATTGAGAACGAGGACGAAATCGGCCAGTTGGCGGGCGCGATGCTGAAGATGAAGGAAGGCATCCTCGGCGTCATCATCAAGATATCCGAAAGCGCGCAGCAAATGGCGGCGTCCTCGGAGGAGCTGACGGCCAGCTCGGCCCAGACGGCGCAAACGGCCATGCAGGTCGCTCAGTCGGTGGTCACCGCTTCCGACGCGGTGGAAAAGCAGCAGGGCAGCGTTGCGATCAGCGCGTCGAACATCGGCACTGTCTCCGCCACCCTGGAGGAGATACAGGCCGAATCCCACGAGGCGTCGAACAACGCCCAGAACGTCAGCGAGGCGGCGAAACACGGCGGCGAGGCGGTCGTTGACGCCGTGCAGCAGATACGCAGCGTCGAGAGCACCGTGGAGGATTCCGCCGCCATTGTGGACAAGCTCGGCGAACGGTCCAAGGAAATCGGGCAGATTGTGGACAGCATTTCCGCCATCGCCAGCCAGACGAACCTGTTGGCGCTGAACGCGGCCATTGAGGCGGCACGCGCCGGTGAAGCGGGACGCGGTTTCGCCGTGGTTGCCGAGGAAGTGCGGAAGCTGGCCGAGCAGAGCGGCGAGGCGGCCCAGAACATTTCCAGCCTGATCATGGGCATCCAGACCGATACCGATAGCGCCGTGAGCGCGATGAAGGACGGGCGCGAAAAGGTCACGACGGGGGCGAAAGCCGTTGAGGGATTGTCCGATACCTTTGACAACATCATCAAGGACGTCATGCGCATCGCCACCGAAATCACGAATATCGCCGAGAGCGTCCGCTCCGTTTCCGAAAGTTCCCAGAGCATAGCGGCGGGGATTGCCGAGGTGGACCAACAGGGGCAACAGGTTTCCGACGAGATGCAGAGCGTATCGTCGGCGACGGAGGAACAGTCAGCGTCGGCGCAGGAGATCGCGTCGGCCAGCGATTCCCTGGCCCATCTGGCGCAGGAACTGCAGGAGACGCTGGCGCGGTTCAAATTCTAGGCAATGAAGAAACCATTTGCCGATGGGAGGGTGACGTATGCGGACAATCACATTGGGAAAGACGGGCATCAAGGCGCCGCAGAACGGGTTCGGCGCGTTGCCGATCCAGCGGGTGACGACGGCGGAGGCGGTGAAGCTCCTTCGCGCCGCCCGTGAAGGCGGCATGACGTATTTCGACACGGCGCGGGCCTACAGCGACAGCGAGGAGAAGCTGGGCGCGGCCTTCGAGGGAATGCGGGACGAGGTGTTCATCGCCACCAAGACCCATTCCACGACGCCCGAGGGCTTTTGGAAAGATCTTGAAACCTCGTTGCGGAACCTGCGCACCGACCACATCGACCTCTATCAGTTCCATTGCGTGAACCAGTGCTGGGCGCCGGGCGACGGCTCCGGCATGTACGAGTGCATGACCGAGGCGAAAGCCCAGGGAAAGATCCTCCATATCGGCGTAACGGCCCACAAGCTTCAGGTCGCCTTTGACTGTGTGGCCTCCGGCCTCTATGAGACGATGCAGTTTCCTTTCAGCTACATTTCTTCGGAAAAGGAGCAGGCCCTCGTCAAAAGCTGCCGGGAGGCCGGCATGGGCTTCATCGCCATGAAGGGGCTGGCCGGCGGCCTCATCACCAATTCCCGGGCGGCGATGGCGTTCATGGCGCAGTATGACAACGTGATGCCGATTTGGGGCGTGCAGCGGGAAACGGAGCTGGCCGAGTGGCTATCCTACATGAAGGACACGCCGGCGATGACGCCGGAAATCGAGGCCTTCATCGCCCGGGAACGGCAGGAACTTTCGGGCGAGTTCTGCCGCGGCTGCGGCTACTGCATGCCATGTCCGGCGGGCATCATGATCAACCAGTGCGCGCGGATGTCGCGGATGCTCCGGCGGGCGCCGTCAAAAGCCTGGCTCACGCCGGAGATGCAGGCGGAGATGAAAAAGATCGAGGGCTGCCTGAACTGCCGCCAATGTGTGGCGAAATGCCCCTACGAACTCGATACCCCGGCCCTGTTGCGCAAAAACTACGAGGATTACCAGCGCGTACTGGCCGGCGAGACAAAGGTATGATCTTTCGGGAATTCAAATCCCCCGCGGGGCGTTTTGCCTGTGCGGGGGATTTCTTTTTCGGGTACCGGCGGCAAACGACGCGCCGGTGCCGGGCGCACCGCTATATCTTGATGACGATGCCCCGGCGGTAGAGAAATTCGGCTGCCGGCCACCAGAGCGCGGCCCAGAGGACCGCGAAGAGGGTGGCGGTGAACGCCGGATCGCCCAGGTCCATGACGGTGCGCTGCCATATCCAGTTGTACAGAGACTCTTCGCCGGTGGGGTCGGGGATGGCCCAGAGGATTGTCAGACCGAGATTCGTCACGAAAAAAAAGAACAGCGGGTTTTGCCCGAAGGCGCGGAAGGGGCGGAGGAGGGCGCCGAAAAATGGCAGCAGGCAGAGCAGCCAGCCCAGAACCGCCAACAGCAGCATATCCGCCCCGGCGTTCAAAAGCGCGAAGGGCGACGTCCAGAGGGGCTTGCTGACGAGGTCCCAGCCACGCCAAAGCCAGCCGACTCCCATAAGCGCGCCACCGCCGAAAGCGAGGAGCATTCCCTCCTGCCAGGGACCGAAACGCGCCCGCAGTACCTGCCCGGCCATCAGCCCCAGCAGCATGGAGGCCGTTGCGCCGAGCGTCCCGTAAAGCCCATCGGGATCGAAAGGCAGGCCGTTATTCTCATAGGCGTGTGCCGCCCCCGGTACGATGAGGTCCACGGCCTGACTGATGTTCTCCCCCGCCGCGAAAGGGGCCTCCGGGTTGTACAGATGATAGCCGGCCGAGGAAACCAGCAGCAGGGCGGCCGCCGCGACGAAGATCCGTGCCTCCGTCTTCGCCACCCGGGCAATCATCATTCCCAGGGCGTAGGTGAGCGCCAGCCGTTGCAGCACGCCGAAAACCCGCCCCCGGGCCAGCAGCGCCGGAAGCAGCGCGTCGCTGTCGAAATCCGGCTGGCAAACCATCGGCACCGCTACGGAAAGTGCGTTGAGCAGCAGCCCCAGCAGGAAGAGCCCGCCGCAGCGCCGCAACAGCCCCCACCAGAAGCCGGACCGGTGCGCCGTTTCCGGACCGTTACGGGAAAAGGCCGCCGCCGCGCCCATGGCAAATACGAAGGAGGGAAAGGCGGTATCGGCGACGGAGATGCCCTCCCACGGCGTATGGACCAGTACCGGATAAACGGCCGCGTAATCCGGAACGGCGTCCACAATGATCATCACCACCACCGCCAGGCCCCGGAACACGTCAAGGACAATGTTCCGCCCGGCCGCGCAGCTATGACGCGAAGAAGAAAATGATTCCATGATTTTATCCTGTTTGCTCCCAATAGTATTCCGAAGATATCTGATGAAAAGGATACCCCAGGCGGCGTTTTTTTGCAAATCGGAAATCGTTGTCGTTTGTGTCATGTACGCGACGGGGAGGGGCGGCGATGACGGAGCTTTTTTGATGGGAAAAGGCACCCCGGAAAGGGGGCGGAAATGGAGCGTAAAGCCCGCCATTGACGGATGGCGCGCCATTTGCTATACTATGCCACGGGAGATTACCGGCGGCGCGCGCCGGATTTTTCCAATCATACCGGAGAACCGGACGAAGCGGAGATGACGGTAAAGAAGCATGAAGCCTACGGTTGTGATCGGTACCACGTTTGTGGATATCAAGGGTTTTTCAAAGGACAGCTATGATCCCCAGGGGCGCAACCTGGGGGAAGTGAAGTTCGTGCACGGCGGCGTCGGGCGCAATGTGGTGGAGGACTTCGCCAATGTGGGAATGCCCGTGGCCTATGTCGGGATGCTGGAAGAATCGGCCATCGGCCAGGATGTGAAGCGCCATCTGACGGAGATCGGCGCTGACCTCCGCTATATGGTCATGGTGCCGGAGCACGGGATTGGCATGTGGCTGGTCATCCTGGACGAGCAGGGAAATCTGGCCGGCTCCATTTCCCGGATGCCCGACATCACCCAGCTGGAGCGCCATCTCCAGGCCCACGGGGACGAAATCGTCTCCCAGGCGGAGGCCGTGGTGCTGGAGGTGGACCTGAACGAGCGGATTGCCGGGCATGTCATCGAGTTGGCAAAGCGGCACGGGAAGGACGTCTACGCCATCGTCGGCAACATGAGCGTGATTCTGGCGCGAAAAGATCTGATTCGCCGGACGAAATGCTTCATCTGCAACGAGATCGAGGCCGCGAAGTTCTTTGCCGGGGACTTTTCCGGCAGCGCCGTGGAGGAAGTGCGCGCCTGGCTGCCGGCGGCGGCGGAAAAAGCCGGATTGCAGTCGGTGGTGGTGACCCTGGGAGAGCAGGGCGCGGTCTATTATGACAAGGAAACAAAACGCGCCGGGTTCTGCCCGCCCTGCCCGACGAAAGTTGTCGATACCACCGGAGCGGGGGACGCGTTCTTTTCCGGGACGGTGATGGGCCTCATCCGGGGCGTGCCTTTGGCGGAGGCGACGGGCTACGGCGCCCGCCTGGCGTCGGCGACCATCAGCCGCGAGGAAAACAACTGCCCGGTTGACAAAGCGTTCTTTTGTTGACCGGTTATTGTAAATACCATAAAAAATCCATAGAGAAAGCAAGGGGACGAACTATGCGGTACACAGGAGTTACTTCCAGAGGAATCATCATGCCTATCTTCAAGGAAGGGGACGATCTCGTTTCCCTGGTCCGGGACGGCCTGCTCAAGGCTTCCAAAGAGGAAGGCTTCACGCTGCAGGACCGGGACGTCGTCGGCGTCACCGAGGCGGTAGTGGCCCGGACCCAGGGGAACTACGCGACGATTCAGCAGATTGCCGCGGATGTCCGGCAGAAGCTCGGCGGTGAGGACATGGGCATCGTTTTCCCCATCCTGAGCCGGAACCGTTTTGCCATCATGTTGCGGGCGCTCTCCCTGTCCTGCAGGAAGCTCTATGTGCAGCTTTCCTATCCGTCGGATGAGGTAGGCAACCATCTGATCAGCATGGATGTCGTGGACGGGAAGAAGGTCAATCCGCATACCGACAGCTTTGACGAGAAGGGCTTCCGCGAGATATTCGGCTTCGAGACCGTCCATCCCTTCACCGGCATCGATTACATCGAATACTACAAGAGCCTGGGGGAGAACATCGAGATCGTTTTCTCCAACGATCCCTGCTATATCCTGCGGTACACGAAAAACGTCATCAACTGCGACATCCACACCCGCAAGCGCACGAAGCGTCTCTTGCAGGAGGGCGGCGCGGCGCGCGTCTTCAGCCTCGACGATATCATGACGGCTTCGGTGGACGGCAGCGGCTTCAATGAGAAATACGGCCTGCTGGGCGCCAACAAGGCGACGGAGGAAAAGGTGAAGCTGTTCCCGCGGGACTGCCAGAACTTCGTGGACCGCTTGCAGCAGGAGCTGCAGAAAGCCACGGGCAAGAAGCTGGAGGTCATGATTTACGGCGACGGCGGCTTCAAGGATCCCGTCGGCGGCATCTGGGAGCTGGCCGACCCGGTAGTGTCCCCGGCCTATACCGAGGGCCTCAGGGGCACGCCGAACGAGCTGAAGATGAAGTATTTCGCCGACAATGACCTGAAGGATCTCTCCGGGAAGGAATTGGCCGAGGCCATGAAAGAGAAAATCAAGGCCAAGGACGCCAACCTGGTGGGGAACATGACCTCCCAGGGAACGACGCCGCGGCAGCTCACGGACCTCCTGGGCAGCCTCTGCGACCTGACCAGCGGCAGCGGCGACCGCGGCACGCCGGTGGTACTGATCCAGAACTACTTCACCAACTACGCGACCGAATGATTTCCCGTGGCGGGGCGGAAATGTCCCCGCCGCGAGCCGGACATTTTCCCGTTTTTTCCGCAACAAAAACCGCCGTACGGCATCGAACCGTGCGGCGGTTTTTTGTTGGGTGGTGAAGAAGGAGCCATCCTTCAACTGATACTAAAGATCATTCCGCATGGCGGCACAAACGCTGCTCCTTTCGCGGCAATTTGACTTTTAGGGAAACGAAAGGTATGATATAGGAAACGAAGCGTTTACGGACAAGGAGATGATTTCATGGAACTCGCGCTGTCTTTCAGTGACGCCGACGCCGCCCGGATCGAGAAGCACGCGGCGCAGAAAAACATGAGCGTCTTTGATTATGTACGCCAGTCGGTCATGGCACGCATTGACGACGAAACGCGGGAAGCGCAAAACGCCGAGTACCTTGCCATGCTTGACCGCGGATTCCGGGATATAGAGGAAGGAAAAGGGACGCCCATGACGTGGGCGCAGTTGGAGGCTCTCCGCAATGAATTAAGTATTCATGGGCGATGCGCTGAAACAACTGCGGTATTGGGTACATGAGAACCGAAAAACCGTGGACAAGATTTTTGATCTGCTTCACGACATCGAGCGCAACGGTGCCGCGAAGGGGATAGGCAAACCGGAGCCGTTGAAATATCGCCCCGGCTGGAGCCGCCACATTGATGAAGCCAACCGCCTTGTTTACGATGTGTCGGGAGATAATCTCTATATCATTTCCTGCAAAGGACATTACCGCGACAAGTGACAAGGCCCACCCCGCATACACGGGGTTTTTTTTATGGCCACGTGACAGGAAGCGGTTTTTTAGCCCTCCGCACAGAGAAAGGGTGCGAGCGCAGCGAGCCGGAAGGAGACCACCGCATGATAAAACCGCGTAACCCGTCAGTATTCACGCAAACCGTCCGGAAGGCTCAGTTTCGTGAATTTTAGTGGCCGGAGTAATACTGAAAATTTTGCGCCGGTGCAAGCATTTTGTTCAGTAGTAGTGAAAATTTTACCGGGTTCCTGACAAAGTTTTCACTTCCATTGGATAAAAGCGCACAATTTTGGCGAAGGCCGCTTTGCCCCGGATGCCAGTGAGCGCAGATGCAGCATGGCCTCATCGCCATCGTCGGCGAGCCGGTGGAAAAAATAGATTTCAAAAATTTGTAGTTTCAAATTTTTGCCGGGCGATTTTTCGATGGCCGTCAGCCCATGAACCACAAAGGGAAAACGGCAGTCGCGTTTTTCGCCGCCCAACCAGAATTGCATCGTTTTCGTACGCGGTGTCAATTTCTTCCCGCGAACGGCCCGCCGAAAAAATTTTTCGCGCCGGAGCATTTTTTGCTTGACATACCACCTATCACAATGAATAATAAAAAGTAGGAAATTTATCTCCGGGCCGGAAAGGAAGGATATGCCATGAAGCGATACGATGTCCGCGGGAATGGGGACGGCGGTCCGCGCCGTACAGACACCCTTGCTGCCCACAAAAGAAACCGGCGCCGGAGAAACGGCGGCGCGTGGAAAAAGGCGCTGGTCTGGGCCGTGACCGCCTGGACGCTGGGGATGGCGCCGGCGGCTCAAGCCAATCCGGTGCTGGACGCGGCCGGCGCGGGCGTGACCGTCAACGGCCTGAACACGGCGAACGTGGCCATCAGCAGCACGGCGTCGGACAATCTCATCAAGTGGGTGGACTTCTCTGTCGGCAAGAATGAGACCGTCGCCTTCGACGGGAACAACTATCTGAACTACGTCACCGGCAGCGCCCGCTCCGACATTCTCGGCACATTGACGGGCCGGACGGACATTGCGGGCGGCGGCCATATCTATATCGTGAATCCCAACGGCATCGTGATCGGCGACGGCGCGACGGTGAACGTGGGCAGTCTCTGCCTCTCGACGAAACCACTGGACACCTCTGCCCTCGCCAGCTACGGCGCGGCCACAACCGCGCTGTCGTCTGTCGTCACCGCCGTGGGCGACGTGGTGAACCTCGGCCATCTGAACGCCACCAGCATCACCGTCGAGGGCAACAACATCACCTTCAAGAACGTGGCTGACGTGACGCAGGGCGCCACGCTGACGAACGGCGTTCTCACCGGCGGCACGCAGAATACCAATGTTTCGCTGACCGCGAACGACGCAGGAGAAATCCATATTGGCTATGCCGTAGGAGCGGAAGCCACTGCCGTCAACTCAAATCAATACAAAATTGATAAATCGAACGGGACTTTCCAGGATTTTAACGGTAATAAAGTCACGCTGCCCGAGACGGGCTGGACCTTCAAGAGGAACGACAACACAGATTTGGAACCCTTCCAATATCTGCTCGTCCGCAATCCGTTCGAGCTGCAGAATATGCAGAATAACCTTGGCTCCTCCGCCAAAGTCAACTATATGCTGGCCAACGACATCGACATGAAGGACTTCGGCAACTTCACGCCTATCGGGAAGTCGGGCAACTCATTCTGGGGGAGATTCGACGGACTGGGACATCAGATAAAGAATCTCACCGTCGATTTTGGAACCAGCGAATACATGGGGCTGTTTGGCAAAATCAAGAAAGGCGTCGTGGAGAACCTGGGGCTGGTGGGCGGCAGCGTGACCGGGAAGTGGAATGTCGGCGGCATTGCCGGAGAGAACGACGAAGGCACGATACGAAATGTCTATCATACGGGCAGCGTGACCGGCTATGGAACTGTCGGCGGCGTCGTGGGCTATAATAACGAAGGTACGGTGGAGCGCGCCTACAACACGGGCACGGTGACGGGCACAGGCACAAAGGTCGGCGGCATCGCGGGCGATCATTATGGAGGCACGATCAAAGAAGTTTTCAACGCGGGGGAAGTCTCGTCATCAGACAATATGGTCGGCGGCGTCGTGGGCACTATGGGTGGCTTATCGGCCCCCACTCTCATCAATGCCTATAATACAGGCGATGTGACGGGAAGCTCCATGGTCGGCGGCATTGTGGGAAGTATGGACAAAGGCGCCTCTGAAATCACCAATGTCTATAACACGGGCCGCGTGACCGGCACCGGCACAGGCGGATATGTCGGCGGCCTTATCGGGGATAAAGCCGGGGGAACCCTGACCAACGCCTACAGCAAAAGCGGCGTGGCAAGTGCGCCGAGCATAAAGAATTATGAATTGTACTATGTTCACGATACGGTCGGGGACCTCCCGAACGAGGGCGCAACCATCGCGGACGAGGCGGATTGGAAAAAAGCGGCGACCTTTGCGGACTTTGGCTTTACGCAGAACGCCGACAACAGCTATACCGGCTTCTCGGAAAGCGGCGTCTGGCGCATCTACGAGGGCCAGAACATGCCGCTCCTGACGGCGTTCCTCAAACGGGCCGACGATACCACCAGCCGGGCGACGGTTTACGACGGCACGGCGGACGTGGGCAGCACGACCTACGAGACATCGCGGCATCTCAGCGCGGAGCCGCAGATCGGCGGTTTCAACTACATCAAGGACGTGATCAAGGTCACGCCGAAGGAGCTGACCGTCAGCTTCGGCAGCAAGTCCTACGACGGCACGACGGACGTGAAAAACGCCGGGACGCTGTCGGGCGTCGTGGTGAAAAACGGCGCCAGCGAGGACGTGAGCCTGTCGGCGGCCTCCGGCGCCACCGCCGCCTATGATAACAAGAACGCCGGCACCGGCAAGACAATCAATCTGACCGGCTATTCCCTGACGGGCACGAAGGCGGGCAACTATACCCTCGGCACCGGCACCGGGGACATCACCCCGGCCGACCTGACCGTTTCCGTCGAGAACATGACCAAGACCTACGACGGCACCACCGGCACGACGAACGCCACCGGCGGCGCTCTGAAGGTCACGTCGGGGACGCTTTTCACCGGTGACAGCATCAGCGGCGGCACGAAAACCTTCACCGACAAGAACGCGGGCAGCGGCAACAAGGTCGTCACCTTGTCCGGCATAACCGTGACCGACGGCAACAACGGCGGCAACTACAACATCAGCTACGCGAACAACACCACCAGCACCATCACCCCGGCCGACCTGACCGTTTCCGTGGCCGACTATACCCGCGAATTCGACGGCACAAAGGACGCCGGCGGCGCGACGCTGATTGTCACGTCGGGGAATCTTTTCACCGGCGACGCCATCAGCGGCGGCACGAAGACCTTTGACACGCCGGACGTGGGCACGGGCAAGACCGTCACCGTCACCGGCGTGACCGTCAGCGACGGCAACAACGGCGGCAACTACAACCTGATCTATCAGGCGAATACCAACAGCGCCATCACCGAGGCGACGAATCCGACACCGCCGGCGCCCGGTCCAACACCCGGTCCGACACCGGCCCCAACGCCCACGCCGGATCCGGCACCAACGCCTGATCCGACACCGATACCGACGCCGATACCGAATCCGACGCCAACGCCGAATCCGGCAACGAATCCAACGCCAAGACCGGCAGCGAATCCGGCATCAACGTCGAATCCGAATCCGGCTTCATCACCAACGCTGAATCCAACGTCGAATCCAACGTCGAACCCAACGCTGAATCCAACGTCAAATCCGGCAACGAATCCGGCGCCAGCGTCATCGCCGGCACCGGCTGCCGGGGCAACATCGGAAATCCTTTCCGGTCTGGAAACCGTCACCGGGAACCGGGACGTGGCCCGGGAATACACGAATACCCTCGCCGCGCTGGAAAGCGGCACCGCCAACGGCCTCCCGCCGGGCAACGCCGCCCCCCTCACGCCGGACACAACGACGCCAATCCTCAAAGCGCCACCGTCGGACGGAGCGACCGCGAACGAGGCCGGCAACGTCCCGGAGACGGGAGAGAACCGCGGCATCGTCCTCTACCCCGACGTAAACGTCCCGCGCATCGACCTCAACGCGCTGGCCGCCATCCTGTCGGGCGAGAAACCCTCCGAACCGGCGCCCACGGCCACCGGAACGCAAGGAGACACGGAACCGGGCGAGGAAGAAGCGGGCTGAGACGAAGAAGAAGCGGGTTAAGACAAAAAAAGGGACTGTCCATGAAGGCCTTCCAACCTTCAAGGAA
>JAFSWT010000087.1 GCA_017444395.1 Schwartzia sp. (in: firmicutes)
CAGATGGGTGAGCTTTTGGCGTCCTTTTTTACGAAACTTCCCGAGCATATGCAGCGGTGCTTGGCAGGACAAATTGCTTCTTGTTCCTAATTTATGTCCCTTGGCTCCCGTTACGGCGGTGTTTATAAGTGGTTTTTGGTGTGGGAAGTTTTAGTATATATTCTTTTCCAAGGGCAATATTCCTTCTTTTGCCTTTCATTTTTCCCCATGGTTGCCATTTATTGAGAGACGATGTACAATGAAAGGGGAAACAGCCCGGACCGGAGGCGGTTTTTTGCCGGATTCCGGGAGTTCTTCCGGACTGCAGGAGGAAACGGCTTGTCATGGAAAGGAGCGGGAGCCTCATGTTTGCAAAGAAGATTCGCTTGCTCATCTGTGTATCGGTTCTGTCTTTATTCCTGATGCCTCAAATCACTTTAGCCGGGGATGTCTATGCCGGAACCGGCAACGGAAAAGAGTACTGGCTTGTGGAGGAAACGATTGTCCGGGAAGAAGGTATCTATAAAGCGGATACAAAGGATGTGCGCGACGGAGCGCTTGATTCTGTCACGCATTGGAAGTTTGTCACCGATGGGCGGCATTGGTATTTCCTGCGGTCAAAAAACGAACAACAGGAGCAAACGGCTGGCAGCCCTGTCAATATAAAGCGTAGTGCGCTGGCGCAAACGATATTTCAGTATTGCGTGGACTTCATCGGGAACAGCCAATGATACCGCACGACAAGAATCGTTTTCCTGCCGGAGTGGCAGCCTGATACTACTCTCAGATTAAAATTTTAATCTGAGAGACGCGTGCTACGCACAGCCGGTGACACCGGCAAGGCGGTCGTGCCGAAGACGGCCCCTGCGGCTTACGAAACCCCATAGGCAAAAGGAAGCGTTTCCGCCGCTGTTGCCAAAAAAAGCAAACCCCGCCCGCGCTGCAAGAACTGAGCAGCGGGCGGGGTTTCGTCATGATGGCGTTTGCGGATGGCCGGAATGTGATATAATAGGAGCCAGCACAGGATTGGGGGCGTTGGCATGAAACAGGAACTGTACACGTTGGAAAGCAAGGCGGCGTTGGCGGCCGTGCTTCCGGAGGTCGCGGATTCGGCGGCATACCAGACCGCGTCGAGCGTGGTGGTGCATCTCCTGACGAATCGTCTTTCCGCCGCGGAGGCGGCGGACGCGCTGTCGATGGTGCGGGCGGCGCTGCCCCGGGCGCAGACGGCGGGGATGTCGGTCGTGAAGCTGCGCGCGGAGGAAAAACGGGAGCCGAAATCCCTGCAGCTTTGCGTCTGCTATTTCCGGCATTCTGTAGCCGAGATGCGCGAGTACGGCCCGGAGGAAGACATGAAAGCCCTGGGCGCGAAAATCGCGGCGGAGCTGAACACCCACCCGGAGGTCAAAGGCGTCGGCGTCTATCACGGCGGCAGCGCCGTCGGCGTCGAGGACTTTCTCTCCGCGGCCTCAAAGGGCCATGAGGATATCCCCTTCTTCGGCACGCAAATCCTGATGCGCAATCCGGACTTCGACCGGTACGCCCGCCATGTCCGCCTCGCGAACCACGCCTTTTTCCAGGAAACAACGCGGCGATGGGGCGACATCTTTGTCATCGGGGAAACCGTCCGCGATTTCGGGCTGGTGCTCGTTTTCTTCAAGGGCGACGACCTCCATATCAAGGTGGACATCATCGCCGGCTGGAAGCCGCTGGGCCGCGACCTCGTCGTGACGGAGACAGCGGACGAATTCATCGCCACGAAAATCAACGATATGCCCGCGACCGAAATTTACCATAAATACCTGCAGGTCAAGCCCGACGAGTATTTCATCTTCAACATCTGCGAGTTCCCGCTGATGATGAAACAGGGCGACCGCCTTGTGCCGCGCGTACCGCCGGAGTACGATGAGCAGCGTCGCCTCTATTTCATCGGGCATATCCGGCAGGGAGACTGTTTCCGCCTGACCTACGGAAATTCCGTCGACATCCTGGAGAATACCTGGAAAGCCAGTGAGGAGATGCGCCTCTTCGGCCCGGAGCACGTGCTGCTCATTTCCTGCGCGCACCGCGACCTTTTCCTGAAGGAGCAGGCGCATTATGAGGCGGATATGTACGGGCGCTTCTCGTCCATGACGGTTCTCAGCAGCGGCGGCGAGCTTTATCGCCGCGACGGATATGGCGGCATTTTCAACAGCACGCTGATCGCCGTCGGGATGCGCGAGGGTGAGGCGAAGGTGGCGAATCCCTCGGCCTGCCCGCTTTCCGATCTGGCGGCGGAGACCCATGTCGTACCGCTTTCCGCCCGGCTGGCGGCCTTCGTGGAGGTGACCTCGCAGGAGCTGGTGGAGGAGATGAAGAAGGCGCGGGCGGCGAACGAGGCGAAGTCGCAGTTCCTCTCGAACATGTCCCATGAGATCCGCACCCCCATCAACGCCATCATGGGCATGGACGAGATGATCCTGCGCGAAGCGAGGGACGAGGATATCCGCGCGTACGCCGAGAACATCCGCGCTGCCAGCGCCAGTCTTTTGGGAATCGTCAACGACATCCTTGATTTCTCGAAAATCGAGGCGGGGAAGATGGAGATCCTCCCCGTCGAGTACGAGCTGGGCTCGATGCTGAACGACCTCGTGAACATGGTACGGACGCGGGCGGAAAAGAAGGGGCTGACGCTGCAGGTCGAGGCATCGCCGGAACTGCCGTCGCTGCTGTTCGGCGATGAGATCCGCATCAAGCAGGTGGCG
>JAFSWT010000088.1 GCA_017444395.1 Schwartzia sp. (in: firmicutes)
GCCGACGCACCGCATATCGCGTTGGAAAACATCCGGCAGCGACTTTCCCTGATGTGCGATGGGAAATTGACGATACAGCCCCGCGAGGGAGGCGGGACGGTGGTAAAAGTAATCATCCCCTGAGCCTCAAAGCAAGACCGACAGCTTGTTACGGCTAAGAACAGCCCATAAGAAGAAGCCTTTGGGAGAAGATTTCAATTCATCCCCAAAGGCTTTATTTAAGCATTTGTTCCTACGCTCCATCAAGCAGGCAATTATGCAAACCCATTTATATGTTGCCGTTCATGCAAACATTCCAGTGAAAACAGAACGGCTGGGGAATAAAAAGGCTTCACGGTGTCGTGCCGTGAAGCCTTTTTCATAGGGGCGATATGGATGCCGGTCACTTCTTCCCCATGTAGCGGGCGAAGGTTTCGGAGTCGGCGAGGTCGAGTTTCTGGCGGGGCGGCGGGGGGAAGCGCCAGCCTCCCTTTTCCCGCTGGACGAGGCCGAGCTCGCGAAAGACGGTGAGCGTCTGTCGCATGGTGTAGAAGGACAAGCCCAGCCGCACAGCGAGGTTTTCCTCACTGCCATCAACCCGCCCGGAGGCGTCCGCCAGACCACGAAGTCTCCGGTAGGCATCCGCCAGGATTTCCCGCGTGGGGAATACCTTCCGGCTGGCCGCCTCGGACAGTTCCTTGATCATGCATTCGACATAGCGTTGGCCGTTCCAATCGTCGATGGACGGCGTATAGATCATATCCACCGGCCCCGCCGTCAGAAGGGGAAGGTCGTCGGCGCGGTTAAAGCCCACCGCCCGGACGCCCTGTGCCTGAAACATGAGGTGCTTCTTCACCTCGCCCCGTCCCATGACTTTGGCATTCTCGGCCGTGATATCCCGGATGCCGAAAAGTGGCTGGGGGTTTCCCATGCCATAGGGTTCCAGCCGGGCAATCTCGTCGATGAGTGCCGTCGTCACCGTTGACGGCGGCAGTTCCGCTTCCAGCTCGATAGCCGGTATGTAGTCCTCGGCGGTAAGGTGTTCGTCAGCAAAGGCCTCAAGGCGGTCCCGGAGGGCGGGAATCTTTGCCGGCTCCACCGACAGACCCGCCGCCATGGCGTGGCCGCCGAACTGGAGCAGTGTTTCCTGGGAAGCGGCCAGGGCGTCGAACAGGGGAAAGGCCGGGATGCTGCGGCAGGAGCCCCGGCCTACGCCGTCCCGGATGCTGATGACCACCGCCGGGCGGTAATAGCGTTCGGTGAGCCGGGAGGCCACGAGGCCGATGACGCCGGGATGCCAGTCCGCCCCCGCCACCACCAGCACCCGGGCGGCGCTGATGTCAATGCGGGACAGCTTGTCCTCCGCCTGAGCCAGGATGTCCTGCTCCACCTGGCGGCGCTCCAGGTTCGCCCGCTCCAGTAATGCCGCGAGCTTCGACGCTTCGTTGGCATCTTCGGTCAGCAGCAGTTCCGCGCCCCGGGCAGCCGTTTCCAGACGTCCGGCGGCGTTGAGCCGGGGCCCCAGCACGAAGCCGATGTTCCCGGCGGTGACAGGACGGCCGGCGAGGCCGGAAGACGCAATCAGGGCTTTGATTCCCAGGATTGGTGTCGTATCGAAGCGTGGCAGACCCAGCTTCACGAGCTTGCGGTTCTCGTCGAGGAGAGGCACCAGGTCCGCTACCGTTCCCAGCGCTACCAGCTCCAGATAGTCCGAGAACGTCTCCCCCTTCACCGCCTGCCAGAGGGCCTGACAGAGCTTGAAGGCCACGCCGACACCGGCCAGGTCCCGGTAGGGATAGGCGCTGTCCGCCCGGTGCGGGTCGATGACGGCCACCGCCTCCGGCAGCGATTCACCCGGCAGATGGTGATCGGTGATGATGAGGTCGAGGCGGTCCCGCATGGCCGCCGCCTCGGTGACAGCGTTGATACCGCAATCCACGGTGATGACGAGGGATGTACCTTCGTCCGCCAACCGTTCCAGCGCCTCCTGATGGACGCCGTAACCCATGGCCCGGGTGGGTATGAAATAGTCCGCTGTCGCTCCGAGACGCCGCAGGACGCGTAGCAGCAATGCCGTAGCCGTGACGCCGTCCACATCATAGTCGCCGTAAACGGTGATGCGCTCCCGGTTTTCCAGCGCCGTCCGTAGCCGGGCTACTGCTTTCTCCATGCCGGGCAGGAGCAGCGGATCGTAAAATTCCTGCTCCGTTTCGGCGTCAAGGAACCGCTTCGCCGTCACCGGATCGCGGAAACCGCGCTTCCAGAGAATCCCCCCTACCAGCGGTGAGACGCCGACAGCTCCGGCCAGCGCCGCCGCGGCTTTCTCGTCGTAGGGCTCAATATGCCATTTCTTGTCCATGCACTGTCCTCCGAAATCGTTGTTTTCCGGCGGCGAACCGGGTTCCCGGCTTGCCTTTCGGCGAAGGGGGATAGAAATTGGGATACGCTGCGAGCTAAGCGCTCATGGCGGCAGCGATGGCGGCGCCAAGGATGGAACCGTTCTCCACCGGGATGACATCAGGCACGGCCTCGCCTTCCAGCAGCCCGGCCAGCGTTTCTGCCAGCTCTTCCTGCAGCAGGGGCAGGTAGTGATAGAGCGAACCCTCGATGGCGATGTGTTGCGACGTATAGCCGTTCACCGAGCTGTTACGGGGCCGTCTGCCGGCCCGGTGCCGCAGGGTACCGGCGAAGGTCGCCGCCACCAGCTGGGCAGAGCGCCGTGCGATGGCAACGGCCAGGCGCTTTGCTCCGTCCTGTGTTGCTTCGCCGGGGGGCTCCCCCAGAAGGCGCGTCAGACAGGCGTCGCCGTCCCCCCCGGCTATCAGGCTGGAAAGGTCGGCGCCGGTGGCAGGCGGAACCGGCCACCCGGTGACGTCGGCCAACGCCAGGGAAAGAAGCTCCCCCAGATAGCGCCCGGAGACCATCTTTTCCAGCCGCTGGGCGCCGGGCTTTTCCGAGTGCTCGTCGAGCCGGCGGTCGAAGTCGTTCGGCGTGAGCTGGGAAAAACCGCCGGATTCCATGTTCAGGATCATCGCCGGCTGATGGCCGCCATATTCCTCCAAATAGCAGGTATTGTGACCGGTGGCGTAAATCGAGCCCAGCCAGGTGTCCCGGTGCCCATAGGCCGCCGCCAGGAGAACCGCCACCGTATCGTTGACGACGGCGGCCGCCCGGATATTGCCGAATCCTTTTTCCCGGAGCGCTTCCCCCAGCAGTTCGTTGACCATCTGACCCTCAACGCCGGGCACGGAAAATTCCTTCGTCCACTGGATGAGCCGGGCGTCGGCCAGCGACAACTGCCTTGAGGGAAAGGAGAACGTGTGTCCCAGGAGAAACGGCGTTGCCCGCTCGCCACCAGCCGCCTGGACAACCAGATCGGCCAGGAACCCGAACAACTCCGCCGCCGTTGTCTGCGACCCGGTGTAGTCGTAATCGTCCCCCCGGAGGGGCCGGGCGACATGGCAGAGAATCTCGAAACGGCCGGGCGGCGTGAGGCGCACCCGGGCGGCCCGGGCATTGGTACCGCCAAAATCAAGGGCCAGAAATTCTCCCGCCTCCGTCCCTCGCGGCAAGCCAATGAAAGACTGCAATAGACGCAAAGAAGATGCCCGTCCGCCTATCCGGGCCTCGATGTCCCGGCGGAAGGCGTGCGCCGTTCGCCGCAACGTCTCTTCACTGATGGAAAAGGCGTCTGTTACCGCTTTTTCTTTGGTTCCATCCCATTCCAAGCGCTCTTCCTCCTTTATACCAGAATCTGTTAAAATCATCTGATTTTTACAGGTTCTGCATGAGACGGCATTTGATTGAATCATTCAATCAGATGTTAGCATTAGCGCAGATTCTCATGGTCGCTGGGCAGGATCTCCGTCCA